>NZ_PDIY01000001.1:0-300000 GCF_002563655.1 Bacillus sp. es.034
TATTCCGAAAATGATGGATGCACCGATGATGATTTTTTGAATCGAAATGATTTCGCCTGTGATTTCAAAAGTCGGTACCCTCCCGACGATCAACCAGCCGTTCCCGATCGGTTCCGTTACGCCATAATAAGGGATATCATCCTCTTCGTATTCGAATTTCCCGTTTATCAGAAAGGATATACTCCCGCATTTGCTTATTCTGAACGGGATTATTCAGATTCTCTAAATCGTTATCGATCACCACTTCCGCTTGCTCATTCACAACAAAGAAGTGGCCGGTCTTCCCAAGCTTGATTTGGTTGATTTTATCCAATATCGCTTTTCCGTCCAGGCTGACCTGGATATAGGCGATGTTCTCCATCGTATCAAAGTCTTTCAACACCCTGGTGATGGGCAGAATAAGATCGGTGTTTTCACCGGCTCCACTGAACCGGTCGTATTGAAGTCCACCCCACACCAGCTCTCCATCTCTTCGAACCGCTTCCTTGGCCCAATCCATTCCATCAATATTCACCTTTGAGAGCTTATAAGGGGAAAAGGTCCCGCTTCCCCAGCTCATCCCGTCTTCCTTCAATACATAAATGATCCTCACAAATGAACTTGTATATATATTGAATTCAAATACGATGTCATATATTCTTGATTTTCTTCTGTGTCTGAGGAGCGATTGTCCAAGTCATCCTTCACGATCTCCTGTATTCTTTCATTACTATAGATGAGATCTGACATATCACTTCCATTGGAGAAGATAAAGGACAGGGATTCCGCTGCCTGTCTCGCAATCTGCCTTGACGATTCCTTACATTTTCTTTTACGACATCCGAGGCGGAATGGTAGAAGAACACACTATTAAAGACCGTAGGGATTAAACAAACGACTAATATGGTGAGAATGACCTTGGCAGCCAGCCGTTTCTTTAGAAGCTGTATCATCTGCTAATCCCTCTTTCCGTTATTCTTGTTATCTATCATATCTCTCCTTCCCAGTAGGAGCAATAGGTCCTATTTATAGTCGATCACGACCAGATCCCAATACTTGAGGGATGGGACGGTGAACGTAATCGAGTCCCCTTTTTGCTTGAAGTCAATCTCCAGAGGGGAACCTTGATAGGCATCAGGTGTTGCCACCCAGATCTTATCTGCCTTACCCCGGCCTTCACTTCCACTTCGATATCCTTTTCTTCCTCAGGCTCAGGCTGTACTCCTTCATTATCCCGCCATTCCAGCGAGGAAGCATCAGTGAAATTGATCAGATGAATAAGCTCTTTATCCTCTTTCTTTTGGCAAATGACCAGATGGAACCGAGCTTTGGCTGATCGGAGACGGTAAGATCCCCTTCTATCTTCACTTCTTTTTCCGCTTCCTCACCGCCATCACGTAGAAGATTCTGATAGGCTACCTGGAAGTCATAGTATCTTGTCAATTCGGTGTTCAGTTCATCACTCATGCTTAATTTCTTGTGAGGGAAATACTCTTTCGAAAGCATATTTTCGCCAAGTTCCAGGTGTGAACCTCCAGAAGCGAAAATGACCGCATTCGTCATCAAAACACCAGGCGTATTGAATTCTCCCATGGAGTCAGATAAATCATAGTTCATGTAGGCAGCCAGGACCGTATTCAGCTTGCCTTTGCTGTACTTACTATTCTGATCAATGACGCCTTTAAGACTCGAATACGTATTATGACCATCCCAAAGCTCCGAATAGAGGAAGTCCACCGGTGCCTGGGAAGCGATATATCCTTGTGCATACTGCGAAACGGCATTCATGACCAGGTCGACACCCAGTTCCTGTTTCGCTTCATTCAAGAATGGAACATACGTAGTCGAAAGGTCTACCGTCTTCCCGTCACCATTCCAAAGTACGCCACGGTCACCAAGCTGATCGACGTGCCATCCGTCAAATCCAGATGATTAAACACTTGTTTTTCTTCATTTAGAATGAAGTCCTGCCATCCTTTATTGGAAGGATCCATCAGGTAAATATCACTCGCCCAATTATCAGGTAGGGGATGGTGATCCTGCTCTTCCGCATCCGGATCCTTGAATAGGCCCCATTCCTTCTTCACTCCCTCATCTTCAGCACCTTCATAGCTGCCGAACAGGAGATTATAATTCATCGCCTTCATATTTTTTTCATGAGCAAGGGAAATGTAGCGTTCGATTGTATCCCGTGATACTTCCCTGTTGGCGATATCCGGCCAGGTTGAGGCAAGCTTACCATCTTCCATCTTGAGAGGTTTCTCATGTTTATACTGCCAGTCGTAAAATTGCAGCCCATTGATATGGAATCGATTTAATTGGTTGATCACATCTTCCTGCAGATCTGCTTCCATGTCGTAAAAATCGGCAAGATACCCGTATCTCGGAAATTTGGCCCAATCGGAGGATACATCAACACCTATGTTCTGGTGATCAATGACCTCATCTCCTTGTTTTACATACACTTCCACCATATACCCCTTAAAATCATCTTCTTCCGGTTTCCAAGACCACGATATCTCTTCGTCTTTCAGATTGATTTCTTCCTCTTTCACTGTTTCTGCCAAGTGTTTATACTGAACCAGTATTTTTCCTTCTTTTACTTTTTCCTTCAATGATAATGAAAGCTTCACGGATTCCCCCGGTTCATAGGCGGCTTGATCCGTGCTCAGTTCATCCACCCATTTCCCTTGTTGAATCGTCTCCGCTTGAAAGACAGGTTCAGAACTTGAATTCACACAACCTAAGAGCATCACTGCTGTAAGTGACATGCTTGCCAGAACGGCCAGGCTTTTCTTTTTCCCCATTACTCTCACCCTATTCTTCTATATGAGTTATCCTTTGACCGCTCCTTCTGAATGTCCGCTCTGTACAAACTTCTTCTGGAAGATGATATAGATGATGATCACCGGCAGAATCGCAATCAAGGAAGCACCAAATATCCAAGACCAGTTACTCGCATATTTACCCTGGAACATCATTAGCGCGATCGGCAAGGTTCTCATCGCTTCATCCTTGATGATCGTCAACGCAACGAAATATTCATCCATGTCCCCGAGAATGAGAAAATGGCCATTGTACCGAGGGCAGGCTTCGAAAGAGGCAGATAGATCCTTCTGAAAATGGTCCAGTTCCCTCCTCCATCCATCAAAATGGATTCTTCCAATTCCTTCGGTACGGTCTCAAAGAACCCTCTCAGGAAGAAAGTAGAACCGACCACACCACCGCCAATATAAAGTAACCACAAGCCCCAGTAAGTGTTCACAAGTCCAAGGTTCTTAATGACGGTAAATTGAGGAACGATGGCAAGCACAAGTGGAATCATCATCGTGAATAAAAAGATCCTGAATAACAGTTCCTTACCTGGAAACGTAAACCGGACAAAGGCATAAGCCGTCAACGCTCCAAGGAAAACACTTCCCACCGTGGCGACACCTGCTACCAGCAAGCTGTTTAAGAAATAACGAAAGAAGTTATTCTTGTTCCAGACAATTTCATAGTTTTCAAAATTGGGGACTGCCGTGAACACTTCCTGCGGCTTTGGAAGTGAGTAAGCCCCGTTAATGAATGTCGTCATCACCATATAGATAAAAGGTGTAATAAAGACGATGACCCCTAATATGAGAAACAAATAAACAATCAATTTACTAAAAAAGTTCCCATTCATACGTTTACCCTCCTCTTCTATCTACATGAATTTCTGATTGCTCAATTTCTTCTGCTGCGTGAATGTAATCAGGAAGATCGTCAGGCCCATCATCACACCCAGCGCTGAAGAATACCCGAAGTTAAAGTTACTGAATGCCTGTTTGTAAATCATGCTCTGGAGCACTTCTGTCTGCCCCATCGGTCCGCCGTTCGTGATGAAATACACCTGTGGGAAGAAGTTAAAGGCACCCATGATTAAATTAATGATGACAAATGCCGTAATCGGACGCAGCATCGGTATCGTGACAAACTTGAAAGCCTTTATTCCGCTTGCCCCGTCGATTGCTGCCGCTTCATAAAGATTCTTCGGAATCCCCTGAAGGGCCGCTAAATAGATGACCACTGTCCACCCCACCGTTTTCCAAATGTGGAACAGCCAGATGACGATCATCGCCGTCCACTGGTTCTGTAGCCAGCTGATCGGCTTATCCACGATCCCCAGATGGACGAGGACAAAGTTGATCAACCCATTATCACCATCTGCAAACAGATAACGAAAAAGGAATGCAACGACAATCCAAGACGTAATAATCGGAAGATAATACAACGTCCTGAACGTAATCTTGTACTTAACAAATTGAATATTGATCAACACAGCAAAAAACAGTCCTAAAAACCAGTTGATCGGTACCGTCACGACTGTATTGAGAAATGTATTCCTGACGGCGTACGCAAAAGCCGGGTCCGAAAAAGCCTTTTTATAATTCTCTAAACCGACAAAAGGACTTTCCGCACCGGGGATGATGTTATAATCCTGGAAGCTCATCACAATCCCCTTAATGAGGGGATAAATGACAAATATAGTGGCCCCGGCAAGCCCGATTAGAAGAAAAGGGGATACTGCCAGCCATTGCCTTGCCCCTTTTTTGAACCTCTGGGAAAATGGTTTTTTTTCAGAAAGAATAATATCACTGTGATTATTATTTAGATTCGGGTCCATCTTGATCCCTCCTTGTATCCATATGAATGAAAGAAGATACTGCACCAAATCGGTGAGTACCTTCTCTTGTCAACATTACTGTTGTAGAATGGCATCCGCTTTCTTCGCTGCATCATCCATTGCTTCTTTCGGTTTCATCTTCCCGCGCATCACTTTCTCAAAGTTCAAGTTGATGACCTCTTCAATTTCCGACCACTCAGCAATCGGAGTACGCGGCAGCGCTGTTTCCAGCTGCTTTACATATTTCTCGACAATTGGATTCTCAATCACTTTTGGATCATTCGCAGCGTTCTTATTCGTCGGAATCAATCCTGCTTCAGCCATCAATTTCTGCGGCTCTTCTGTCAACATCCATTTCGCAAACGTCCATGCTTCCTCAGGGTGTTCGGAACCTGCAAATGTGACAAGGTTCTCACCGCCGATAACAGAACGGCTTCCACCCGGACCTTCAGGAATCAAACCGCTGACCGTTTGTTCTTCCGGATTGAACTTGCTCCCTTCTTCATTCCCAAGAATGCTGTAGAACCAAGGGCCGTCATCAATCATCAGATATTGACCTGCTTTCATTCCGTCCCATGCGCCAGGTTCACCGCCAAGAATGGTGGGAGAAAGCAGCTTATTCTTCTGCCATGAAGCCATTTCTTCAACCGCAGCAACGCTTTCCTTACTATTTAGGTAGCCATCGAACTTTGTATAATCATCATTCGTCAACTTACCTCCGAGACTCCAGAAATATGGAAGGAATCCCCACGTATTGCTTCCGCCGATGCCGATTCCACCTTTAGCGCCGGCATCCACTGCCTTCTTCGCTGCATCTTTCAACTCATCCATCGTCTTAGGCGCTTCCGTGTATCCAGCTTTTTCAAGCAAGCCTTTATTATAAATGGCTATTTTCGTATTCGTATTCACCGGTACTCCATAATACTTCCCATCAAAAATGTTCGTTGCCATCGGAGCTTCAAAGACACTGTTCTTAACATCCTCGAACCCATCCATCCCACTAACTTCTTGAAGGGCACCCATCTTGGCAAACTCAGAAACCCACACAATATCCATACGCATCAAATCAGGTGCTTCCCCACCGGAAACCCCGGCGATCACCTGCTGTTTCAATCCTTCATAAGGCATCCTCGTAAGCTTCAACTCAATATCAGGATGTTCTTTTTCAAACAATGGTTTGATCTTCTCATTAAGAATGACTTCTTCCTGATCACTATACGTATGCCAATAATCCAACACAACCTTATCGCCACTACTCTTAGATCCAGTCTCACTCGATCCCCCGCTGCAGCCCCCGGCAAATAACATCGTGGATATCGCTGCACCTGTCATAAACTTCTTCCAAGCCTTCATATCCTTAACCCCTCCCTTTTCTATACCTCCATTTTCCATGAAAGCGCTTTACTATAAAACCGCTTACATTCTTGTGATGGTGTTATATATTTGATTGTTTTTGGTGGTAGTTATGATGTGGAATTGAAAAAAGTGTCATATTTCTCTGTTTTAGAGAGATATGACACTTTTTAGGGGAAGCATGGGGACGGTTCTGTTGCTTCTCTTATAATAGAAAAAGGAAGCACGAGAACCGTCCCCTTGCTTCCTTGCTCAATGCTTCTATTCACAAAAGTAGAGTCGCAACCGTCCCTAGTTAACCTACTTCCCTTGAAGCTTCATAATATCCTTTAAGCCCGCGCTCGCGCTGGGGAAAGTTCGCACGTTGAAGACATCTTTAATATTCAATGCCAGTTCTGGTGTTATCTCTACAAGAATGAGTTCTACCCCTATTAATCGTAAACAATCATGCAACGATTGAATTGTGTAGGTGAAATGATTAACAACCTGTTTCACTCCCCCTAATGATAATAAAACAAATTCTATCCGTTTGGATGTACACTCCTCTAGAAGTATAGAGATCAAGTGATCTCCTCGATCTATGTCTATATCTCCTAAAAGAGGCAGGGCAATGGTGTTCTTCCAAATATGAATAATCGGTACCTGCAGTTCCTTTATCATCTGGTCTTTTCGTTTCTGTTCCTCAGCTTGTGACGTCACGTCCATCAACATAACCATATATCCTTCTATCTCGCCAGTATCTTCCATTGGATAAATCGGCGTAATCACAATATCCGCAGCAATTTTTTCTGCAATCATAATTCTTGCTCTGTGCCCCTCTCCCAGCTCCTTCATCATACCCCTTTGATAGTCAGGAGAACGATGAAAGTGGTCCATATTTAACCCAATCATGTCTTCCGCTCTTGATAATCCATAATAAGGAGCAATGGTCTGCAGTGACTGGATGGCTTTGCGATTCATCCAAGTGATCTTGAAATCTGTGTCGGCTATAAGAATATTTTCTCCAATACTATTTAACGTATTTGTAGCTGTAATATCAATAGGAAGCTGATTACTCATGATCCTCCACCTCGTAATGAAATTTATCTCTTTCTCTATAGTATAGTGCTACTTTATAAACGTAAATACATTAATTAAGAAAATAGTTCCTCATTTAAGAGTTCATGTAACTAGAAAAAGGGGGCTGACCCTGGCAAGCTGAGTGACCTCTCGTCCATTTATCATGCCTTCTTAATGGCCAATATTTACTGATCTAAAAGTTAGAGAAGAACATAAACAGGCATTGAAGGAACCTGAAAAAAAGACCAGTCCCTCTTCTAATTGTGCCGTTTGCAAAAAGACTGTTTCTGATAAAGTTAGGGCGTATTGCTTATCAAATCCTCTTTTAATAGGGGAGATTTATTGTTATGAGCATCAGAAAACCGGTGCAAAATAGTTTACCCTTTTATGTAGAAAGTCCCCTATATGAAAGCATTCAACAATAAAAGGGACAAGGTCTCCCCCTGGTCCCCTGCTCCTCAATATATGGCCGCTCCCTCAAATGACTCGTCCGCTTCCATCAAATAAAAATAACTATACTCAACCTAGCACAACGGAACCTTCATCGTGAGAACATTCTCTTTATTGTAAACACTATAATCTGCTTCTCTTCATAAGTCACTTTTTTCAAGTACAGGATAGTTCTGGTGATTCCTAGTTATTATTACATTTAGTGGTTAAACCTATCGAATTGATACAAATATTCAATGAAAAAACAAAAAAGTAAAATAAATACCAATTTATAGTATTTATTACGATCCATAGATTCATGTAATGTTTTTGTTATATTATTGTAATGAATTAGAAAGAAAGAAAGATAGAAAGGGAGTTCACATGAAAAAAGTAATAATGTTTTTATTAGCTCTAACACTTTTAAGTGCTTGCTCTTCAGAAGATACCAATCAGAAAGAGAGTAACAAGGATTCTGGAAAGAAAGAAGAGAGCGTTGAAGTAGATAAAAAGTTATTCAACGTGGAAATTACTCTGCCCGCCTCCATGTTCGAAGATAAAAACCTTGAAACGATCCAGGCTGATGCAAAAGAAAACGGCATTAAGGAAGTAACAAAAAATGAAGATGGATCCATCACATATAAAATGTCTAAATCCGTTCATAAAGAACTAATGAAAGACATTGCTACAAGTATTGAAGAATCGGTTGAAGAAATGAAGACAAGTGAAGACTATGTGTCCATTAAAGACATTACTCATAATGATTCTTTCTCCATTTTTACGGTAGTAGTAGATCAAGCTGCCTATGAAAATAGCATGGACGGTTTTGCCACTTTAACGCTTGGTATGTCCGGAATGATGTATCAACTCTATGACGGGGTAAGCGAGGATGATTACTCTGTCAAGATTAAAATGGAAGATAAAACTTCTGGTAAGACATTCGATGAAGTTGTCTATCCAGATGCCCTTGAAGAGACAGAAGAAGGTTAAAAAATTCTTCTAAAAGGAACCAGATGCACCTAACGTTTTGCATTCATTATTATATAAAAATTATATGGGGGTTAACAGTATGTTGGATTTTATAGCTTTTATTAGTTTATTAGCGGTTTTAGTATTTTTGGTTTTAGCCGTTATTTCATTAATCAAGAAAAAAGGAAAGGCAAAGAGAAATTTCTTGTTCGCCGTGACAGCTTTTGTTTTGTTTATGGTATGTATCATAAACGCGCCTTCCTCTACCAGCGAAACAGCAAACACCACTCCGGAGGAAGAAGTGTCTGCTCAAGAAAGCAACAATGACGATAATGCCAAAGAAGAAGCAGCTAAGAAAAAGGCTGAAGAAGAGGTCAAAAAGACTCCACAACAAGAAATGATTAGTAAGATCCAGGAATTAATTAGTTCAAATCACGCTTATGATTCAGGTTCATATATAAAAGGAGATATTGCAGAGGGTGAATATGCATTTATTCCTTTTGATGGCAGTGGTCAATATTACGCTGAAAAAGATGGTGCTGGGAACATAATTGATAACGAAAACTTTGATAGTTTTGGATATGTATACGTTCATGGTGCTGGAAATATTGATACTGGTGGTGTATTGATCAGTCCTGCTTCATTTGAAACGTTAGGCGTAAAAAGCGCAAAAGAAATCTATCAAGTTGTGAATCAAGTAGAAGGTGAGTATAAAGAATCTGCTTGGTACAAAGTAGGAGTCGACATTCCAGCGGGGCAATATGTAATTGAAAGTTATGGAGAAGGTTACGTTGCGGTTATGAGCGGACCAGTCGGAAACAACGATATAGTAGATAATGAAATTTTTAACGGAAGATACCAGCTTAGTGTAAGCGATGGGCAGTATTTGAAAATATCTCAAGGGGTTATTTCGGAATAATATGAAGTAATCGGTAGCAAAGCTCAGAGATTAGTATTCTCTGAGCTTTTTTTTGAGGGATTTTTTATTTTTTTTATAAAGTTAGATTGCATGCTAGCTGAGTATAAAAGGTATACACGGAATATACGACAGAGATTTTTTTCAGAAAAGATATTTGAAGCATATTGGCGTTTCTGATGCTTCTTCACAAATCATAACCACCAACGACCTCTTCCCATTAGCATACCGGGGTGACCTGATCCGGCGTTTTCAATTGCATCAATTGATAGTGTTCTAATGGTTTGAATAGAAAGGCGATCAATACTTATTTTTTCTTATGCAACTTACTTCCTCCTACTATTTAAGTAATACATTTATTGGTACCATCCTATATATGGCTTGAACTAATAAATTGCATCCTCATCCCTTTTCGGTAGGATGTAATAAGGGAATGTGTCTCTAATTTCCCATCACCTTTTTTCTCTACACCTCTTAATAATTGACCATTCGTAATTCCGGTGGCTACAAAAAAACAATTATCTGTTTTGACGATATCATTGATTGTTAAAGTCTTTTCTGGATTTGACATTCCCATCTGTGAACAGCGCTCAAATTCTTTTTGATTTTGAGGAACAAGTCTACCTTGGAAATCCCCACCCAGGCACTTCAAAGCAACAGCGGCTATCACACCTTCTGGAGCCCCACCGGTTCCAACCAACATATCTACATTTTGATGATCTATTGCTGTTGAAATTGCTCCAGTTATATCAACGTCAGAAAATAATTTTACTCGTGCCCCAGCCGCAAACACCTGTCTTTTCAGGTAATCATGGCGTGGACGGTCCTGCATCATGATGGTAAGCTCTGATACTTCCTTCCCCAGCCTCTTTGCAACAGCTGTCATATTTTCTGTTAAAGGGGCATTGATATCGATGCAACCTTTTGCTTTAGGACCGACAGCTATTTTTCCATATACATATCAGGAGCATGAAGTAAACTTCCATGTTCTGATACAGCGATGACCGCTAATGAATTATCTTGGCCGTTAGCCATGAGTGTCGTCCCCTCTACAGGATCCACAGCGATGTCTATATGCGGACCCGTTCCAGTTCCTAATTTCTCTCCGATATATAACATTGGCGCTTCATCCATTTCACCTTCACCGATCACAATATGTGCATTCATATTAATTTGTTCAGTTGATCTCGCATCGCTTCGGTTGCTACCCCATCTGATTGGATTTTATTCCCTTTACCAATCCAGGGAAAGGAAGCCACAGCTGCCCTTTGAGTCACTAAAAGAAATTCTTCTGTTAATCCCTGAATGTAATTTACCTTTTGAATAGCCAACATAACCCCTCCAATAAATCAGATTAATACACTAACTCCATCTGCACTAAACCCAAAAGTATTCTTGGAAAATTCATCAAAAACTTTTTCTTTTCGATTACTATTATTTTATTATATATATTTGTTAAAATCCATCTTTTTCTTTCGTTTATTTTCATTAATTTTATTTTTAGTTATTTATACATGCAAAAGGGCTAAGAAAAGGTTTCAATTCGAAAGCTTTCTTAGCCCTTATCTTGGTCTATTTAGTTTATACCTTTTTGCAAGATCTGCAGATTCACCTTTATATTCTACAAGAACTACTCAACTATAGTTAATATTACATACCTTTAATTTTTCAATATCTTCCTTTGACATATGATCATCCGTTATGATCATATCAATTTCATCAAGCGCCGCAAAAGATGCAATTGATTTTTTATTTAATTTGGTATGATCCAGAAGCGCCACTACACGGTTTGAAGCCTGTACCATCTTCTTCTTCAGTTCCACTTCATACATATTAAAGTCAGTCAGCCCGTTCTCAAAGTCAAAACCGCTTGCTGAAGTAAACATAATGTCTATGTTTATTTTATTTAGTATATCACCTGAGATCGTACTTTCTAATGCACTGGAACCCGCTCTTAAAATCCCGCCGATCAATATGACGATGAACTCAGGATTGTCCCGAAGTTCTAATGCAGTATATATGCCGTTGGTCACAATTGTTAACCGCTTTGAAGAATGTTTTATTTTTCTCGCAAGCTCAAGCCCTGTCGAACTGGCATCAAGTAAAATACATTGATTATTTTCAATTAATTGCTCGGCCTTCATACTAATAATATGCTTTTCTTCTTTATTCACTTTCTCCCTATCTGAGAAATTCACCTTATTATCTTCAATATCGTTTAATACAGCCCCACCATGGGTCCGTTTCAAGAATCCTTCTTTTTCCATATCTTTTAAATCATTTCTCAATGTAGCCTCAGAGACTTCTAATTCTTTCGATAATTCTTTCACTGTAATTCGCTGATGGTTATCTAATAGTTCAAGAATCTTATTGCGCCTTTCTTCCATAAACATTTTCACCGGAGTACCACCTTCTTGTCCATATCATTCTCTAATAGTATCATAAGCTAAACTGTTTATGAAAGTAAATAAAAATAAACGAAAGTATATAATCTCATCTTTCCATCGTTCCAAAGATAACAATCTAGCTGACAAGGTTCAATAACACAGTGATAGAAATGACACTTACCAGGGTAGACACCAACGTTATACTGGATACTAATTCTGGTTCTGTTTTATATTGCAATGCATATAAAACGGTCGTTGCAGCAGAAGGCATGGCACTCGCGACAATCAGAACATTTCTCAGTAAGGGGTCTAAATCCATTAAAGTAATCGTAATAATATAGGCTATAATCGGCGAAAGAATCATCCGCGTCATAATTCCATACGAGATTTCAGCCCATTGAAAATTTCCTAATTTAAGGTTAGCCAACTGCATCCCTAAAATAATCATTACTAGTGGAATAGCTGCATTTCCTACTATCTCAATTACAGAAAGTAAATTTCCAGAAACAGAAACATTGCTCAAATTTAGTATCAAAGCACCGATCAATGCATAGGTCGGCGGCATTTCAAACACCGATTTAATTGCAACCTTTATTCCATCTTTTCCCCTCGCCGCATAATAAACCCCAAAAAAATTCATGATTATCTGTTGTAAAACCATAAAGGTAACCGCTAAGGCGAAAGCTTTTTCTCCAAATGCGAAAAGGATGATTGGTGCCCCATAATTACCTGAATTCATAAATGCCGTTGAGAGGATCAATCCATTTTCAACAGATGTTGGATGCTTTTTTAGACGAGCGTATATCTTATTGATGATAACGAGTGAAGCCAATAAAATAGATGAAAAAATAATCATTTGGACATAGGTATGGTCCAATTCAGCTTTATAGATCGTATTAAAAACCAAACATGGGATTAATACATACAATGCTACAGTCGATACCGATGTAATATTTAATTTTTTCCACTTTTGAATGCTATACCCAAATCCAAATATAAGTAAGACTGGCAGCATCACCGTTATGAAAATGTCCATATCGAAACTCCTTTAAAAAAGCTTATAAAAAAAAATGTACAGCAATAAAATATAGCTGTACATTGATTGGGATTTAGTTAAAGTTCTTATGCCTGTTGCAGCATTTTCTTAAGAACTTTGTCTAATTCTTCTTTCTCAAATACATCTTTCCAATCAGGCTTGAAAATCATTTCCTTCCCATAATCGATGGCAATTTGACATGCATCAGAGAATGGATTTGTACCCCTGAAGGCTACTGCTAAGCCAATTTGAATATGACCTAACAAGAATGCCCTTGCCGCCGGTTCTGGAACACCCATTTTCACTACTTCGTCTAATGTTTCTTTTAAGATAACAGCTGTTGTACAAGCTACAACTTCCGCAGCTGTTGGTTCCAAGATCGCCATTTGCTCAACCGTAATACGGTGACAGGTTTCGACTGGGGCATACATATCGATGGCAACCTGTTCTCCTATACTATATTTATCTTCTTCTCCATAAAACAAAGCAGCAACGATATCTTGCTTTGCAGCAACACCTCCAAAAGCATCCTCGTGCTCTTCACGAGTGAACTTTTCCACAAACACAGAAGGATGACATGGGTGTGCAACTACATAAGTCAATTCATTTCTTAACTTTAATTCATTGGAGTATGCAGCAGCGGGGTCTAAAGTTAAAAGTACTGCACCACTTTTCATCATTGAAACCACATCACTTGAAATTTTACCTAATAACACATCAGGAACAGCAAGAATCACGACATCGCTTTTCTTTACTGCTTCATCAGTATCTGTTACCTCATACCCACGTTCTTTGATAGATTGAATCCCCAACTCAGATTTTTCGCAAAATAATAAGTCGTAATGATCATGTTTTGCTAAATTCGTTGTTACTCTTGTTCCCATTTTCCCGCCTGCACCAATAACTGAAACTGTTAAACTCATTAAATCTTCCTCCTCAAGTAGTCCATACTCTTTTTGGTCCACTCTTTCTCTTTTTGAATCGTCTTTTCGATTGTTTCATCGAAACTAACCCATAATTCAATGATTGCGTTAAATTCCTTCTTCTTATTTCTTTGAACGCTATTATACAAATAGTCGAAATTCAATTGACCTTCACCTAATGGCGCGCCACTGTAATAAAAACCAACCCATCCTTGATTACGCTTAAAGGCGAAATCCTTAACATGGAGATTAACTACATATGGGGCCGTTTTGTCAATTACTTCTTCAGGCAGTTCCAGTGAAGCCACTGTATTCCCCGGATCTAAGCAAATACCTATATATGGACTATCAATCATATCCATTAACTCTACTAATTGATCTGTTTTTATTTGTTCATAAGTTTCCAGGCCAAGGGTTACTCCCGCTTTTTGAAAATCTTCCAATACTCCTTCAATCCACTCAACAGCCTGCTCATTATCAGCAGGAGAATATTCTTTACTGTAAAACATCGACCGTACGAATTTGACATTTAATTTAGTTGCCAGATCAAGATATTTTTTCAATAAAGTAGGATGGATCCCTCTAGTACCCAGCTCTAATTCCAAATCTAATTTTTTCGCATATGAAACGATGTCTGCCAACTCTTCATCATTCATTTCTTCGATCAATGGGTAATCACAAATTTGAAATACTTCTCCACCATAATCAGTTGTTTTTTTCATCATTTCCTTTAGAGATAATTTATCGTCAGCTATATCTGACCACTGCCAAAAAAAAGCATAGGTACTTATTCCAATTTTCATATATTCACCTCTTTCACTTAGCACGCACTATAAATATTCAATGCCTAAAGAAATAGCAATGTAATTTGAGGAATAAAGCTTATCAATAATAAGTCGATAATCAATACGACAAAGAACCAAACTAAAGCCTTTGCTAACCTTTCCAACTTAACATTTGCAATTTGCGCTGCAATGAACAGATTGACACCTACAGGCGGTGTACACATTCCTAAAGCAAGGTTTACGACCATAATGATTCCAAAATGAACGGGGTCCACACCAATACTGACAGCAACCGGTGTTAATATTGGAGCTAAGATAATAATAGATGCGCTAGTCTCCATAAACATGCCCACAATGATTAATAAGATGTTAATCAAGAGTAAGAATATAATCGGATTGGTACTTAGGCCGATAAAGAAATCTGTTACTTGTGCCGGAATTCCTTCTCTGCTAAGAATTAAACCAAATAGACCCGCATTCGCAATAATGATCATAACGATCGATGTTGTGACTGCTGATTCACTCAAAGCCTTCATCAACACTTTTGGGGTGACTTTCCGGTAAACAAATGCACCTATGATAAATGCGTAAACAACAGCGACTGCAGCTGCTTCTGTTGGTGTAAATATCCCACCATAGATTCCGCCAAGGATAATAATTGGCATCAATAATGCTAATGCTGCACTCTTGAAGCCGGACCATCTTTCTATAAATGTAGCTTTATCATCGCTCGGGTAACCTCTGCGTACGGCAATAAAGTAAACTAATAACAACAAACTTACAGCAATTAATACACCAGGCAATATTCCAGCGATGAATAAATCGCCAATTGATGTTCCTGTTGCTACACCAAAGACGATTAAAGGAACACTTGGTGGAATGATTACACCCAATTCACCTGAAACTGCAGAAATAGATCCTGCAAAATTTCGATCATATCCTTTTTTAATCATCGCAGGAATAAGTATTCCACCAATCGCAGCCGTGGTAGCAGCACTCGATCCCGATATCGCTGAGAAAAACATCGCAGTTACAACAGCTACCATCCCGAGGCCGCCTTTAAAATGACCTGTCAATGTATTAGCAAACCTTATTAACCTTTCAGAAATACCTCCTACTTCCATCAACTTACCCGCTAATACAAAGAACGGGACTGCCATTAATGGAAAGGAGTCAATCGAAGTAAACGCTCGTTGGACTAATATTAAAAGCGGAATATCACCTGTCCACCAAACAGCAGCAGCAGATGCCAACCCTAATGAAATGGCAATTGGGACACCGATAAGAAAAAAAATCAGGAGTGAACCGAATAATAAACTAGCCATGTTTATTCACCCCTTTAATCAATTCAATAATGACGACAAGTCCGTTTAATGCCATTAATAATGAGCCAATTGGAATGGATGCATAAGGAATTGACATCGGTATTTGCATTGCAGGTGAACTCTGGATTTGAACCCTATCCATCATTTCAATACCTTCAACGATTAATATGATAGAGAATATAATACAAATGATATTTACGATTATCTTCAGCCATTTTGTTAATTCAGCAGGGATAAACTCATGCAAAACCTCAACAGAGATCAAACCCTGTTTTCGTAAAGCAACAGCTGCCCCTAGAAATACGGCATATATGGATAAATATCTAGCTAACTCTTCTGACCAGGATAAAGAGGTACTCAAAACAAACCTCGAAAAAACTTGGGTTATAATTACAGCGGCCATTACACCTGTTAATAACCCAATAAAGATAAGTACGGCCTTATTCACGTGATCCATTAGCTTAACAAAAGATAGCATAAGTCACCTCTTACAAAAGGGTAGAGAATCTCTACCCTTTTCCTTATTCCAATATAATTACTTACTTTCAACGATTTTATTATATAGGTCTTCTACACTCTTTTTATGTTCGTCAACAACCGGTTGAACAGCTTTCATAAATGCTTCTTTATCTACTTCGTTAAATTCCATTCCTGCTTCTTTAAGTTCTTCAATATACTTTTCTTCGTTTGCATCCCCAACAGTGTAGTTTTCTTCTTGTGCGGCTTTTGCTGCATCAAGTAAAATTTGTTGATCTTCTTCAGATAATCCGTTCCAGATATCGTTATTGATCATCAAGGCTGTTGGAGAATATACATGACCCGTTAAAGAAACATATTTCTGTACTTCATTTAACTTTGATGAATAAATGATAGATGTCGGGTTTTCCTGACCATCGATAACACCTTGTTGAAGTGATGTAAACACTTCACCCCATGCCATCGGAGTAGCTTCTGCCCCTAGTGCATTAAATGCGTCTTGATGAGATTTCACTTCCATAGTTCTAATTTTCAACCCTTCTAAATCCTCAGGTTTTACAATTGGGTGCTTACTGTTCGTAATATGGCGGAAACCATTTTCGCCCCAAGTAAGAAGCTTGAAATTTTGAGTACTTAATTTCCCTGCTAATTCTTCCCCGACTTCGCCATTCATAACATTTCTAGCATGCTCTTTATCTTTGAAAATAAATGGTAAGTCTACTACAGAAATTTCAGGAACAAAGTTCGCAATAACACCAGTAGATGTCCAAACGCCTTCTAACGTCCCAATATTAACTGCCTCAACCATTTCTCTTTCACCACCCATTTCGCTGTTAAAGTGCAGGTGAATCTCAACATTATCCGTGTTCGCTTCAACTTCTGACTTGAATTTATTTAACGCAGCTGCGAAAACCGAGTCTTCTGTTTGGGTTGTTCCAATATTAATCGTTTTTGCTTCACTACTTGCAGATCCTGAATCGCCACTATCAGAAGATGCCTGGTTTCCTCCTCCGCCACCACAAGCAACTAATACAAACAGAATCAACACTAGCAAAAAAGCTGACTTAAGGAACTTACTCATCTTATTACCCCCTATAATTTTGTGGAATACGCTTACAAAACTGAAAATTAAGTCTTTTTTTATTATTATAATCTTATAATAAATATTTTCGTTTGGTCAATACTTTATTTTTGTTTATTCACTTTTGTTTTCGTTGATTAATCAAACGTTGTCGTTTGTTTTGGTTTTCTTAATCTACCTATTACTAGATTGATCCTTTTACAACATAGAATTACAGAATGTTAGAATCTTTTCGAAAGACTTTGTATTCCATGCTGCACGCCCGATAAATAAACCGTTTACATTTTCATCTTTAAAATAATCCAGATAATTGTCTACGTTCACACTTCCACCATATAAAATAGGTACTTCTTTTCCCTCTTCCTTAAATAATCCCATTAAAATTTTGCGAATTTCAGCATGAATATACGACACATAACCGGCATCAGCAGGAATTCCGTTTTCACCAATTGCCCAAACAGGTTCGTATGCCAGCAGAATATCCGACAGCTGTTCTTTCTTTAAACCCTTCAGACAGATTTTTATCTGTTTAGACAATGTTTCAACAGAAATATTATTTTCTTTTTCATCTAGTCTTTCACCAATGCAGATAAGCGGTTTTAAATCAAAGTTTAAAGCAGCATGTATTTTTTTATTAATATCTTCATCGTTTTCATTGAAATACTGTCTTCGTTCAGAATGACCAAGTTCAATGATATCAATGCCTATTTCTTGTAACATCAAGGGTGAAATCTCACCGGTATATGCTCCTCTATCCTTCCAATGCATATTCTGTGCGCCTATGCGTATTTGAGAGCCTCCTAACTCACTTTTAACGGGTATAAGAGATACGTGGGAAGGAATAATAAAAAGTTCAATTTTAGATAGATCTAGTTGTTCACTTATCTTTCTTAACTCTCTGGTGTATATCAGACCCTCTTCTAACGTTTTTGTCATTTTCCAGTTTGTACCGATATAAAATTTGCTCATCCCGCGTTCTCCTGAACCCAATCATGCATTGAATTAAAGATAATTGAAACTGAGGTAGCCCCAGCATCCTGATGACCAATGGCCCGTTCACCAAGTGACTTGGCTCTGCCCAATCTCCCAAGATAACCCTTTGTTGCTTCTACTCCTTCTTTTGCACCTTCGACTGCATTTGCAAGTCCTTCCAGCAATGTATGGTTTTTACTCACACTTTCCCGTAACCTCTCAACTGCAGGGGTAAGTCCATCAACCATCGTTTTGTCTCCCGAATTTGCTTTCCCACGTTTTTTTATGGCTTCGAGAGAAATTTCAAATGCATCTGCAAGTGTCTCAAGGTGTAGTTTATCTACACTCTCACGTTTGTTAAATCCACTTAAAAACATTGTACCGAAGATGACCCCTGAAGCTCCCCCCATCGTCATAATCATAGATTTTCCTGTTTCTGTAAATACTTCGTTGACTGTCGAGAATTCTTGGTTATTCAACTCATTGATTGCCGCTTTAAATCCTACTTCCATGCCGATACCATGATCTCCATCACCTATGGCACTATCAATTTCAGTTAGCAAAGGTTTGCTCTCAATGATTTTCTGTCCAGCGTATTTTATCATTTCAACCGTTTGGTTTACTGTTAAATAATTTTGCATGTGATAATCCCCTTTCCACCATTTTTCTGTTTACTAAATATCAAGCTATGAATTATTATTTTTTAGTAAAGTAAGGGGAATAAGCAGGCTGATCATAATATTTTTTCAATTCATTATCTAATAATAATAGAGAAATAGAGACTCCCCCCATTTCCTGCGAAGTGCAATAACTGTTCACATCATTATGATGAATCACAATTCCCTTATCTTTTAACACCTGGTTAACCCGACGGTTGACAATCATTAATTCTAATTGAGTTGTGGACCCTAACCCATTGACCAAAACACAGACTTCGTGACCTTTTTTATAGTCGAAATCCTTAAATAGAGAATCAAGCATACGATCTGTTAGATCATCAGCCTTCATCATTTTAGTCCTTTCAATTCCAGGTTCACCGTGGATTCCCATTCCAAATTCAATTTCATCTTCAGCTAAGCTAAATGTTGGTTTTTCCAGTCCCGGTATCATTCCCGGGGTTAAAGCAACCCCGATTGAGCGCGTATGATCCGCCGCTTTTTGCGTGACCCTCGCTACTTCTTCCAATGACAGCCCTTGATCTGATGCAGCGCCAGCAATTTTAATCACAAAGACATCTCCTGCAATTCCTCTACGGTCTTCATAC
Organism: Bacillus sp. es.034; assembly: GCF_002563655.1. Taxonomy (GTDB): domain Bacteria; phylum Bacillota; class Bacilli; order Bacillales; family Bacillaceae_B; genus Rossellomorea. The sequence goes on from NZ_PDIY01000001.1 coordinate 19,604, forward strand.
CTTTTTAATGGTGCGGAAGCGACATCATCCCGCACGATTACCGTTTTACACTCAATACCTTCCATCTCCGCTAACTCAGCAGCCATGTCAAAGTTTAAAATATCCCCAGCATAGTTCCCATAAACGTGCAAGACACCTTTACCAGAATCAATCGCTTTTGTAACTTCTAATACGTTGTAAGGAGGCGGTGCGGCAAATACATTCCCAACTGCCGCTCCATCAGCCAAACCTTCTCCGACAAAACCTATAAAAAGAGGTTCATGTCCACTTCCTCCACCAATTAAAATGCCAACTTTATCTTTACGATCCCTTATGACAATGCCATTTGTTGTTTCAAGTTTTTTGTAAACATTACCATGAGCATAAAGAAACCCTTCAAGCATTTCTGTAATAATATTCTCATTTTCATTGATGATTTTTTTCAAGCTACCTTCCTCCTGACAGCCTCACACTACCCTAAAATTTTCACTGTAGATCGACTATTCTTAAGCAGTTATCATCTATTTAATATTTCATTTTCTTTATCAATAATCTGTTGAACTTTATGACTAGATTTAAATTCAACATCCAAATATGATTTTACAATTTTCTTGCCTGCCTCAGGACCAATCACTTGTGCACCCATCGTTAGAACTTGAGCATTGTTGCTCAGTTGTGCCCGCTCTGCTGAATATACATCATGGCATGTTGCTGCACGAATACCAGGAATTTTGTTAGCTGCTATTGCTACTCCAAGGCCAGTGCCACAAATTATTATGCCTCTTTCTATTTTACCTTCATTAATGGCATGCCCTATTTCAAATGATACTTCAGGATAATCAACCGCAACACAGCTGTGACAACCGAAATCAATCACCTCAACCTTCAATGTTTTTTCGAGGAATGTTTTAATTTCTTCTTTAAACTCAAAACCATTATGGTCAGCACCTAATCCAACTTTCATCAATTTTCCCCTCCGTTGACTCCTTTTTGTATGAAATAACCCTGAACCTTGAAAAGGAGTTGAATTTTTTATAGACATCATTAAATGAAAGGGTTATCATAATTAAAAGTATACAACTGGCATGCCAGTTTACGCAATACTAAATTTTAGAAAATTCATAAAACAACACAGGTATTGAGGGAACTATAATTTTTATTTCGTAAATTTATTTAGTAATATGATTAAGAGTCTTACTTTTATACAAAATATTAAATTAAAAAGATTAATTTGATACATGTCTAGATTTGAATTTAAGGAGCGATTTTTTTGAGCCAATTAACCTTGAAAGAAAAAGCGTATCAAGAAATACGAAGGCTGATCATTACAGGGGAAATAAAACCTGGTGAATTTTTATCGGAACGTTCTTTAGTAGAGCGTTTAGAAATGAGCCGAACCCCCATTCGCTCTGCGTTAGATCGGTTAGAAATTGAAGGATTCATCAAGCAATCACCTAAACAAGGGGTAGTCGTCGAAGAAATATCAATAAATAGAGCATTTGATATTTATGAATTACGGATGGCAATTGAATCTTATGTTGTAAATAAATTATCATTAAGAACGATCCAAGATTCTGAAATTAAACGCCTTCAAGAAAATTTAAACCAACAAAAATTACTTATTGACACTGAAATGTATGATAATGCTTCCTTTTTAGCTTTCCTATCTCTTGATTTGGAATTTCACAATGAATTAATAAAAATTGTGGAAAATAAAGAATTTATTCAAATTATGGATCAAATTCAAGATAAATTATTATTAATTGCAAGCAATGTTTTCCGTAAACAAGAAAATCGAATGATGGTTTCCTATGAAGATCACATGCGAATATTTAACTACATTTTGAACGGGCAAAACAAAGAGGCCGTCGATGAAATGATTAAACACTTAGAATACGGAAAACAAATTTTGATTTCATAACAACAGAGCAACGGGACGTTCCCTCCGGCTCTTAATAGGACTGAAGTGAAAAGTGATTCTGTTTTTATTCGTTTGGGGTAAGGAAAGCATATATATATCTTTTTGTACGACGGAATAGGAAATCATTGGAACGGTGCCATTAATTACTTGGTTAACTCTAGATTTGTGAAGGAGGCATCCTTGTTGCTCTATTTACAAAAGTTGAGTTGTAGTTAAACAACGGAAGATACCATCTTATAGAAGACCACAAAAAAAGGCTATCCAAAAAGTCAGTAATCACTGACTTTTTGAATGCCTTTTTTTAAATTTTTTATAAAATTGCCCTATTTAGAAGCACGAGAACCGTCCCCTCGCTTCCCCCATGCTTCCCTAAGAATATTTAATTACCAAATGACTACGATAATATACCAACAATACAAGCAAAAATATACCTAACAAAAGAATAACCCAGTCCAATTTCTTATTATTCATAAACCTATTGCACACTCCATACAATTCCAGCCCAAGCAACCCACCAACAGTATTGGTAATGACATCGGTTATGTCTGTCGCTCCAATAGCGAATATCAATTGAATGAATTCAAAAGTAAGACTTAGAGCCAATATAAGGGCAACCTTAGGTGAAAAGCCCACTTTTTTGAAATTGACATCCAAAAGCAGACCGAATGGAATGAAGATAAGGATATTATCTACCATCTCTCTGGTACTTCCAGGTGCAGCGAATGGGATCAAGTTTAAACTAGTATAGTGATAATGAAATACTGAGAAAATATTGTATTGTAATTTGAATAGGACTAGCCAGGTTAGTATGACTAAATAGAAAGCCAGCAATCCTCTAGATATTATTTTTTCCATGTTATCTCCTCTCATTTATATGTATCCAATGAATTTAGGGAAACACCGTTACAATGACACCATCCATGTTGTTGCCTGATATCTCATAATGAAGATTGGAAGGCACACGAATGGTCGTATCTTTGGTGACTTGGTAATATGAGATCTCATATGTTTCACCCTGTATCGTCGTTGAAATCGATTTTTGTTCTTTTAGGAATGCTAAGTATTCTTCTAAAGCGAAGTTCTTTTCTTCCATAATCACACTGTGGGGCAATCCAACATAGCGAATATGCCATGGTTCGTATTGGATTCCCGTAACGTCTGTTTTATCCTTTGGATACCGTAATATAAAGCCGTATTTCCACGCGTTTTCTTCGATCCACTTTCCTTCTGATGCCAGCTCCATCTTCCTTTGAGTGGATCCTACATCAAGTGATAGCCCCAAGTTGTGTTCGCTGTAGCCTGCAGGCAAGGCATAGTCGGACCCCATTTCCTGGTAAAGTGCAAGTTGCTCTTCAAAGCCCCGATAGCCGCTATTGATGATGAAATGTCTAACCCCATCTTTACCGGCAGCAACGGTCATCTCGGAGAATTTATGTGCCACATCCTCTGACAATGTTATGTTGGTATCAAACAATCCGTATCCCTTTGTCAGTTCTTCATGCGTAAATAGATTGACAACGTCTGATGTTATACTCTCCTGCTGAACCGGATATTCATTATTCACCAAAAGTAAATTCCCTTGAAAGACTTGTTCTTTTTTTATCTCGATCGTTTGAAAGTGTTCTGACGTCCCGCTATTTTCTACATGAGCATCGTTACGATGAATCTCTACTTGATCTTGAAACGTTGATTCCTTATAAACAAATGTGAAACCCAAACATAATGCCAATAACAATAAAAATCCCCACTTCTTCATTTCACGTTCCTCCTTATTCTTACTATAGAATAGGAAAAACTGTTTAAAAAAAGAGTGGGGTAAAATTTAAATTTTTCTTAAATCCTTTATGAAATGGAATCTTGATCAGGTTCAATACCTTCCTGGGGTAAACGAACTTCAAATACCGTCCGTATGAGACTGCTTTCCACCGTAATCGTCCCATTATGTTGCTCCACGATATTTTTTGCAATAAATAAACCAAGCCCTGTGCCATCTTCTTGATGAGTTCGGGCTTTGTCACCGGTATAAAACATATCAAAAAGATAGGGAAGTTCATTCGGAGGAATCCGGTCTCCATAATTCATAACCTGAACGACCACCTCTCCTCCATCGACAAACCCGTTAATATCTACAAACTGACCATCATATCCGTATCGATTAGCATTGGTTAAAAGATTTTCAAACACACGGGCCAATAGCTCACCGTCAGCCCAAATAGGTAATTGGGGCGGAATCGTCATTCGGGCGATCAAATGATTTTTTTCGAAAACAGGATACAATTCTTCCTTCAATTGATTAAGAAGATTCGATAAATTAATCTGCTTCTTATCTAAAGGCAGCATGCCATAATTCATTCGCGTTATTTCAAATAATTCGTCAATAAGCCGTTCCAATCGCTGAGACTTCGTAAAGGTAATCGTTAAATAATGTCTGACCTGTTCTTTGGTCAGCTTCTCATCCTTAAGGATCAAATCTAAATAACCTAAAACAGACGTGAGGGGCGTACGCAAATCATGAGCCAAATTCACCACTAACTGTTCTTTACTGTTTTCTGAGAAATCGCCTCTTTGTATCGCTTCTTCCAGTTTTTCACTTGCGAGATTAATGGCTTGAGCAATATCACCAAATTCATCATTTGACTCGATATTCACCCGATGTTTAAAGTCGCCACTGGCGAGATACTGAATTCCCGTTGATAGATCACTGAAATAGGTAGAAATCGGCTTCGTAAGCATATAGAAAAATAAGAGCGAAAGGGAAATAAACAGGATAAAAAAGACGTTAAAATCTCCAATGCTGTCAATGAATTGACGGAGTTGGGCCAATGGTTCTCCACGACGGACCACCGTATGATAATAAAGCTGTAATCCTCTAAAAAGGATGTAAGTGATCACACCGCCGAGAAGCATACTTAAACCAAATAATACGAGGACTTTGGCGCGAAAACTGTGTATAAATTTAGCCATTAAATGTATACCCCACTCCCCAGACCGTTTTGATTAACTTGTTCTTTCTCTTATCTTCCCCAAGTTTCTTCCGTAACGTACGAATATGCACCATTACCGTGTTGCCGCCTTCAAAGTATGCATCTTCCCATACGTGCTGAAAAATATTTTCTACACTATAAACCTTCTTTGGATGACTGGCCAATAAATACAAAATATCAAACTCTTTCGGCGTCAGCTCAATATTTTCACCATAAAGGAAAACCGTACGCTGATCAGGAGAAATCACGATTTCACCAAATTCCAACGTCGCTTTCTTACCAGAAGCCTTAGGTTGATTCAACTTCATAAACCTTCGCAAATGCGCATTCACACGCGCAACCAATTCAATGGGAGTAAACGGCTTTGTTATATAATCATCCGCTCCTATCACCAGCCCATGGACCTTATCAAAATCAGACGTTTTCGCACTCAAAAAAATAATCGGCATATTATACCGTTCCCGAATCAAACGAGTGGCATCATACCCATCCATCTCCGGCATCATAATATCCAAAATCAACAAATCAATCGAGCGAGTCTCGATCACACGTATGGCTTCCTGCCCATTATGTACTTTCACAACATCGTATCCTTCTTTTTCCAGATGGATGGCAACCAGGTCCGCTATTTCCTCCTCATCATCCGCAACCAGAATCGAAATACTCTTCATCTATCCCACTCCTATATCAAGTCACCTTCGACTATCATAGCCCCATTTCTTGATGGGGAACACCGCATAATGTAAAACCTGTACTTTATTCTCTACTATTTCCTTTGATTATTCAAGGTAAGCATGGGGACGGTTCTGTTGCTTCTTTTATATAGAAAAAGGAAGCATGAGAACCGTCCCCATGCTTCCTTCTTTAAACCGACGCTCCCGAAGAAGCAGCCGCCTGATCAGCCTTCACACAATCAATCGCAATCACAAGGGCAATGATAATCGTTTCCATCTTTTCATCCAGTATCTGAACCCTATAGCTGTCGCCCCAACTGAACCACTCCTTGCCCACTTCGCCTACGACTCTCCCATTGTGTAAAACCTGAAAGTCCATATCCAGCCAGTTTCCCTGCACTTCAATGCCTGCCGCATCAATCGAATAGCGTGCTTTTAAAAAGGAGAATTCCTTCTTGATCGTCAATACCTCTTGACCATTCACCTCAACAAAAAACTTCGGTAAAAAGCTGAATACCTTCTTCGTAATAAGGGCCACTTCTTCCCTGCTTGTATTCATGATGGAGAACGTCTTCGGGACCCTCATAAAGCTTCCTTCGACATAATACGTGTCCTTTTCCTCCTGATCCTTCACCGTGAATTTTTCACTGAGACTGAATACCTTTTGTTTGATATAAAGCTGCCTCATGATGATTCCTCCCTTGGCATACTTAGGTCTTTCTTTTATTTACGTTTGAGGAGGGTATTTGGTTTCAGTATTATTCCAAAAGTACGGGGACGGTTCTTAAAGGGGTCAATTGGAAGTTTTGCGCGCAAAAAGATCCAACTAGGGTAATAATCTAGTTGGATCTTTTCACTTTATATTTGTAATAAGAATGCACGCAAAATTTTTGATTGCCAGGAAGAAGGAAGTCGCGGTCCCCGGCTATGGAATTTCAATCGGCTGATCGGTAACGAAATCCTTCTGTTTTTTGATGTTTTTCCGGGAAAAGAGTCAGCTAAATCCCTTCCGGGACTGTAAAGAATATAGTTTCCCCCTCCCCACTTAAGAGGCTTTTCAAAGAAAATATTCGGTTGTTGACGATCATGGTATAGCCTCTGTTAAATGCGATTTTTTACAGGAAGGACAGAGGGAAACATCCTTTTTGATAAGAATAGAAAGAATCTCAATCTTGTTTAATCCTTCAAACAATGGTTTGTACGTAGGGCTTTTCGTTAGCTTTCGACAGAGTTTCAGCTTGGACTTTTTATTCCGGTTCGCCAGGAGACCATAGTGTCTAATCTTCACAAACCCCTTCGGTAGGATATGCATGAGAAAGCGACGGAGAAATTCTACACCCTTCAGGGTTACGGTCTTTTTTTGATTACGTTTATAATCCTTCACTTTAATCGTGACGGATTGCTTGTCAGCGGAAACAATCCGATTGTTAGAGATGGCAATTCGATGAGTGTAACGGCCAAGGTACTCCATGACGGCGATAGGTCCTGAGAAGGTCCTTTTCGTATAGCTATACCAATCTTTTTTGTAACACTCATCAATCAATGCTTGAAAAGACTTCGCATTTTGATATTTCTTGGACTCGTTAAAGAATCTCAATTGTTTCTGTTGATAGTATTGTTTCAGGTAATAGAGGTACTTTCCCCGAAACTTTTTAGACAGTACCTTCACTGGAATAAAGAATTTCTCACTTGAACGGCGCCACTGATTTCGATCATTTAGTCCACCGGCCAATACAACGGTATGGATGTGAGGGTGATAATGAAGGTTTTGCCCCCAGGTGTGTAAAACCGAGAAAAATCCAATCTGTGCTCCCAAGTACTTTTTATCACCTGCCAGTTCGGTTAGCGTTTCGGCGACAGCTTTGTACATTAAATCATAAAGGAGTTTCTGATTATGATAGATCAACATATGCAGCTGTTCTGGCATCGTAAACACGACATGAAAATAAGGGGCATCGAGAATATCTTTTTTTCGTTGATCGACCCAAATATCCTTATTTACTCCCTGGCATAGGGTACAATGCCGATTTCGGCAGGAATTATACCGTACTAAGGAATGGTTACAGGACCCACATTCGTAAGAATGTCCACCCATTGCGGCAGTCCTGCAGTTCATCATGTTTGTGGCTGCCTTTGCTTGTTCCATAGAGCGTTTGTATGTTTCTTTGTAAGTGGGATAGAAGGTATGAAACAGTTCTTGAACTGTACTCATCGTTGGTCTTTTCCCAGATTATCTAAAGGACTTTTCACGCCCATCAAACTTTTTGAGGTCATGTGTAAATAGCCAAGTGTCGTATTAAGGTTTTTATGACCAAGCATCTGTTGAATGTATACAGGGTCAATCCCATCTTCCAATGAGTGGGTCGAAAAACAATGTCTTAACGTGTGAGCTGAAATAGTAGTCTCTAACTCCAGTTTATTCCGGAGTCTAATCATCGTATTTTTAATCGTTTTAATATGGATATGTCCCGATGGATTTTTATTACTAGGGAATAACCAATCGTCCGGTTTGTAGGGTCTCCCTTTGAAAGAGGCTTTGAAATACTCTCGAAGCACGATAAGTGCTGATTCGGATAGTATGGTATATCGATTGGTATTATGTTTGGCCTGATCCACACGAATCCTCATGGATTTACTACAGATATCCCTAATCTTCAATCGGGCGACTTCGCTTACACGAAGCCCACTACTATAGATTAAATAAAAAATAGCTTTATGCTTGATGTTTCGAAAGGAGTTGAGAATAGTAAGGACGTCTTCCCTGGGTGGGATGACAGGAAACTTCTTTACTCTTTTCATCCTCGGAAGTTTGTATGGGTTCCATTCTTTTTCTAACACGTAAGTGTAGAAGAATTTAATTGAAGAAATGTAGGTGTTAATCGTCCCCGGGGTGAGTCCTTTCACTTGTTTCAGAAAAAGGATGTATTGTTGAATGTCCTCTTCTGTCGTGTCAGAGATTTTTTTATTTTGCTTTTCCATAAACGAAACAAATGCCTTCATTCTCCGCCTATAGGACTCCCTCGAGGAGTCTGGTGTTCCTTTAAGTTCGAAATAAAGTTCAATTTTTTGATGATAATCCACGCAAATAGCCTCCTAGAATAATAGATAAATAATGTCTATCTACTCTTTGGAGGTGGTCGATTTTTGGTAATAAGAATAAGGGTATACAAATACGAGGAATACGATGATATAATAGGCATATGAAAAAGTACGTTCTTTCTACGGTTTGTTTTGTTTGGCGATTAAACAATACCACAAAAGAATATACTTTTTCATTTTTTTTTGCCTTTTTTAGTTGGAAGGAATCTTTTAAGCCATCGCGATAGCGATTTCGTTCTTCTGCTGCTTCCAATTTTTTAAAAAAAGAAGCACGAGAACCCATGCTCCTAGTCTAAATTTTTGAATATCTCGATGATGGTTCCATGTACACTAAAAAGACATTTCACCCTTTAACATCATCACTCTGGTAATCTGTTCTGCCGTGATTTCAAGCTGGAGTCGAGATACATGAGGATCCAATGCTTCTTCTAAGCTGCGGCATTCGGTTTGAATGGAAAAGACACCATTAAAGTAGTTATTTACTTCTTTAAGGTCGGTATCGATCCTGCCAGCAATGCCAATGACGGGTTTTCCATATTCCTTAGCTAGTTTGGCAATTCCAAAAGGAACTTTCCCCATGATGGACTGATTATCCAAACTTCCCTCACCGGTTATCAAAACATCCGCCGACTTTATTTTTTCCTTGATAGCCGTAACCTCCATGACAAGTTCAACACCTGATTGAATAGATCCTTTTAATGGACCGACAATGGCACCACCTAAGCCTCCAGCGGCGCCAGCACCAGCGATTTCTTGAACTCTGACACCATAGGATGTCTCTATCAAATCCGCAAACCGACTCAACGCTGCATCCAATTCAAGAATCTGCCTTTCGTTTGCCCCTTTTTGCTTGGCAAAAATATGAGCCGCTCCGTTTGGTCCAAAAAACGGATGCGTGACATCACTGGCAGCAATAAAGGTACATTCCTCTATCTCCGGCAGTACATTTCCATCCGAAATGGACGCAACCTTTAATAACGGGTTTCCTTCATGATACAATAAAGCCCCTTTGTCATCAAAAAATTCCCAGCCTAGTGCCTGGAGCATTCCAATACCGCCATCATTCGTTGCACTTCCTCCTAGAGACAGGATGAAATGGCGATACCCTTTTCCTATTGCATCCTTAATCTGTTCACCAAATCCATAAGTATTAGTAACCATTGGGTTTCGTAATTCAAGGGGAACTAATGGCAAACCACTGCTCTTTGCACATTCAATAAAAACAATATGATCTTTCATAACGGCATATTGGGTCAGTATCTTATCCATTAGAGGTCCGTGTACCTCTACCTCAACTTTCCAACCTTCACTGTCGTGGAGAAGGGCGTCAATGGTACCCTCCCCCCCGTCGGCCATGGGGGAGATGACGACCTCGGCATCAGGAATCGCCCGTAAAATGCCTTTCTTAACACACTCTCCTACTTCAATGGAAGAAAGCGAACCCTTAAAAGAATCTGATGCAACTAATACGTTCATGTTCCTCACCTTACCCACAAGTATTGATATGGATCAAGAGTCACCATTGGACCAACCTCATTACCTGTTAAGAGGTCAGAACCCTTCATCCCGATATCTGTCACTACAGGTTTTGCATCAACATTGAGAACAAAGAACACTTCTTCTCCAGTGACTTGATTATGCCGCTTCAAAGCAAATATGTTTGAACCTAAATCAACAACCAATTGCTGTGCATAAGGAGAGAACCCACTTTGCTCCTTGCGTACCTTTATCATCTTCCGTAAACCTTGGAAAATTCCTTTTCGGCGTGAATTTTCTTCTAACTCACTTGTAATCTTTTCTAACTCAAATTTCTGACGGTTGATACGGCGGTTGATTCCAGAAGCTTCAAGTCCTTCGTAATCATTTTCAGAACCTAGAAGGCTGTGATAATAAATTGCCGGAACACCCATCACTGACAACAGGATGGAATGAGCAGCCAACATCTTTTTCACTGCCAACTCTTCAGTATCATCTTCTCCTTTATTGACCAACGCTTCGGAGTAATTAATATTCATTTCATAAACAGACTGACTGCCGTCGGTATTCGTTTTATACGAAATCCGCCCACCGTTTTCAACTACTTTATCTACCAGCCTTTGTTTCTCTTCTTCTGTTAAAATTCCCTCTGTTGGACGCATCCCAATTCCATCGTGACTGGCAAGGAAATTAAAATAGGTAGCCTCATCAGAAACCTTGCCAATGGTCTTTGCCCATGAAGACAATTTAGAAGCATCGTGTGTTGTCATCGTATGAAGGACTAATGGCGGGAGGGAAAACTGGTACACCATATGCGCTTCATTGGTACCGTTACCAAAATAGCTGATATTTTCCTCATGTGGGACATTCGTTTCTGTAATAATCTGTGTGTTCGGTTTAAAATAATGTAACACATCTCTCCACAATTGAATGATCTCATGCGCTTCCGGCAAATGCATGGAGGAAGTACCCGATTCCTTCCAAATAAAGCCGATGGCATCCAAGCGGATGCTTGAAGCACCTTTATGGGCATAAGACAGAAGGATCTCCGTTGTCTCAAGTAGTACAGGGAAATGGCGGAAGTTCAAATCCACTTGATCTTCACTAAAGGTTGTCCAAGCGGTTTTCACTTTATCCTTGCCCGCATACTCATGGTAAAGGGGAGAAGTTCTTGGTCGTACCACATGCTCAGTGTTAAACTCAGGATCTCTCGGAATGAAATATTCCTGATATTTCGCTTCACCGTTAAGATAACCCTGGAACCATTCACTCGATTTAGAAATATGGTTCGCAACAAAGTCATACATTAATCTGTAATCACCGGACATCCTTGTAACATCATCCCAATTCCCTAATTCAGAATTAATTTCGTTGTAATCAACTACTGAGAAACCATCATCAGAAGTATAAGGGAACATTGGCAATAGATGCACATCTGTAATCGTATCTTGAACTTCCTGTTTTAAAAAGTGATGCAACGTTTCTAACGTTGGTTTTCCTTGTTCAAAAATACTGTCACCATACGTGATTAAGTAGATATTTTCTTCAGAAGGGGCATCTATTGCCTCCCACGGTCGCTTCTTCCACTCTTCGAGCAATGCTTTGAATTGCTCTAAATAGTTTTCCTGATAAGCTTCTTTATAAATACTCTTTAATTTCTCTTCGATTATATGAATGATAGACATATCCTCATCTCCTAAAAAAACTGTAGATATATTCAATAGTATGAGAATGTGTCTACAGCCAATTTGCTAAATCTTTTAATTAATAATATACTGCTTTTATTTTTCCCCAATCCAGTTCAGTGGTTCTCGTTACTTTATAATCAGTGTTCACAAGGGTTTCACCGACACCTACAGCAAACATGCCACTAGCGTTGATCGCTTCAACACCAGCCTGAGCATCTTCAATTCCGATTGAATGTTCCGGGTCAGCTCCTAGTCCTTTGCAAGCAGTAAGAAAAATTTCAGGATCCGGCTTTGATTTGCTGATCTTTGCCGCATCAGCGCAATAATCGAACATCTCTTCAAGATGTAATGCTTTTAATACAGTTCCCGCATTCTTTGAAACAGAAGCAAGACCAATCAGAATACCTTCTTTCTTCAATGCGTCCATTAACTTTGGGATTCCCGGCAAGATATCGTCTGGTGTTAAATCCTTTAAGAATTCACAGTAGTGGGCATTCTTCTTGGCTGCCATTTCTTCTTTTTCTGAAAGGCTAAAGTCGTTTTCCCGGCCACCCTCCTGCAATATGAGCTCAAGTGAGTCCATGCGACTCACTCCTTTTAACCGTTCATTAAACTCTTCATTAATGACAATGCCCAACTCTTCTGCCAACTGTTTCCAGGCAAGATAATGATAATGAGCTGTATCCGTGATCACTCCATCTAAATCAAATACAACGGCTTCAATCGTTTGATTCTTCATTCTTACCCCTCTTTTCAATCCTTAACGGTTACTTCAAGTTGATCACTCAACTTATATTCACTGCCATTTATCTCAATCATTAAATCTAGTCCTGAACGTTTTGTAATCACACAAGTATCATGCGTCAACTTGAATTCCAGCTTTCTACCTTGATAGGTTAGCGGATAACTTAATTCAACCCAATTTGCAGGCAACTTCGGATGCACTGCGATACGATCTGCACTCATGGTCATATTTGCGAAACCAAAAAGTGCCGAAAGCCAAATGGATCCTAAAGAAGCTGCATGGACTCCTTCGTCTGATGAACGAGGATTTGTCCCTAAATCGATTAAGCATGCTTCCTTGAAAAAGCGGTATGCATTCTCTCCATCGTCACAACGTGCGGACACAATCGCGTGAATCGCTTTGCTTAATGAGGAATCATGAATCGTGTGCTCTTCATAATAGAAGAGGTTTTTCATTACAACCTCTCTTGGAAATAAGTCAGGTAACAAATACATCAGCATGACAACATCAGCCTGTTTGAGAATCTGCATTTCATTAACTTCCTGTCTTGAATAATCAAGTAAAATGGCTTGGCTTCCTTGCTTCTGTTTATATGCAGTCAAGTCGATTGCTGGTTTACCTAAGAATGTATCGTCCTGCGGAATGATTAGCTCATCGTTCGGTTTTGGCAGATACAAACGCTTTAGGAAATCCTCACCCTTCTCAACGAAGGAAGGATCCGCATCTTGGTACTTTTCCATAAAATGAAGGGCTTGCTTGACATTCTCATAAGCCATGTAATTCGTGTATGCGTTATTGTTGATGTGCTCCGTATATTCGTCAGGTCCTATCACATCCAGGATGGAAAGTACGCCGCCTTCATCTGACGTCCGGCTGATCCAGAAACGGGCTGTTTCTTTCAAGAGAGCTAGTCCTTCATGTTTCATAAAGACTTCATCTAACGTATTTTCATAGTATTTCACAACGGCAAAGGCAATGTCAGCCACAATGTGGTGCTCTGCAAGGGCGGAAGCAACCTTCTGTCGTGTTCCAGTCCGAATGTTAATCGCCGCGAACTCCGGTGTTTCTTCCTTTCCGGTAAATGCGCTTTCCCATGGGAATAGTGCACCCTCATAACCATTTTGTGCCGCCTTTTCTTGTGCCTCTTGTAAACGCATAAAACGATATGTTAATAGTTTTTTCATCGTTTCAGGATTCGTATACAGATGGAATGGTGCTAGGAAGATTTCCGTATCCCAAAATACATGTGCTTTGTACCCTTCACCGGTCAGTCCCTTGGCACCGATACTAAAGCGTTCGTCATGTGCTGGAGTCATGATTTCAATGTGATACAAGGCAAAGTCCATTGCGGTTTGATCGAATTCATTGTCAGATTGAATTCGAACCCGATTCCGTTCCCAGAATTTCTGCCACTCAGAAGCTGATTGCTCAAGTAAACGGTCGTACCCGAATGCCTTTTGTGCTTGAACAGAATCCAGGCTCATTTTCTCCGGCTCCTCACACTCATATGAAGTGTAGATCGACCCGATTTTTTCCAGAATGAATGGTTCGTTCGGAGTCAATTCATTGGTTATAACCGCCATAAGTTGGCGATTTTTAGACGACATTGACAGTTGACTATGTTCAGGCACAGCTAAGCTTGCGGCAATGGCTACCTTCACGTCGGATTCTGTTGTTGTATAAACCCCTTGGATGATTTCTTCGTCATAAACCCGGACACTCTCTTCTATTACATGCTGTCTTCCGGAGTTCGTCTGCTGAGCATCAATCCCCGTAACTAGTTTAATAGAACTCGCTTGATCTAAACTGGTAATGGTGACCTTCGACGCCACCACATGCAAATCATCTTTACTCACAAATCGCTGAAAGAGAAACTGATAACGCGCTCCCGTTCTGCTCTTCCAAGTAATGTTCTTCCTTAATTCACCTGTTTCAAAATGAATCGCCCGCTCATACGAAACAATTTCTCCATTTAGTAGAGAAAACGGCTGACCATCGATTTCAATTGTCATCCCGATGATGTCTGGTAAATTAACAATTTCAGATGGTTCATTGGCCGTTGCATTATTGAAAACACCTGCGACATACATTCCGCGCGTTTGACTTGTATAATCTTCCTCATGAGTGCCACGAATCCCTAAATAACCATTTCCTAACGTGAGCAAACTCCCATACTTGTTTAGATAATGTGTATCAAAACCATGTTCATAGATTCCTCGTTTTTTCATCATAGGCTCACACTTTCACATTTTTCTGCAGATTGATACAATGCTTCAATCAATTGCTGGATGATGTAACCTTGGTGTCCGTCAGCTACCATTACTTCTTCCCCCAAGCATCGATCGACAAATGCATCCATACTTTTCTGCTGGCGGTCAGGGTCAGCTGTTTCCTTGTCTATTTGGTAAACAAGCTCACCGTCACGATCCTTGTAGACCTGAGCTGGGAAAAGAGTTGCACCCGCTTCGGCACCGCAAAATTCCACGTTCATAATCGAAGTATCTTTTATATTTAACGCAAACGACGTTTCAACCTGAAGTAACGCTCCACCTTCAAGCTCAATAAATCCAAATAAACTGTCCTCAACTTCATACTTATTCGGATCCCATTCTCCCAACGTTCCAGAGGATTTCTTCGTGCCGATCTTTTGATACATCTTCGCAGTGACCTTTTCAATTTTCGGGAACCCAAGGACGTAAAGGGCCGCATCCAGCATGTGCGATCCGAGATCAATCAATGGTCCCCCACCCTGCAGTTCCTTGTCGGTAAAACTTCCCCAGCCCGGAATACCGCAGCGGCGTAATGCCTTAACCTTCGTCACATACACATCGCCTAACTCACCGTTTTTTACCTTTTCACGAAGAATGGAAACATCTTCTGCAAACCGGTGGTGAAAGTTATAGGCCAAGATACGGTTACTTGCCTCAGCTGCATCCCTCATTTCCTTCGCTTCCATAGATGAAATGGCTGGTGGTTTCTCACATAGCACGTGACAACCATGCGCAAGTGCAAGAAGAGCACTCTCATTATGAAACCGGTTTGGGGTACAAATACTGACGATATCCGGTTTGATCGTCGTATACATCTTTTCTGCATCGGTAAAATAATGAGGAATGCCATTTCGCTCCGCAAAGCTTTTGACACCTTCTGGATTAGGGCTGACGACAGCAACCACTTCTACTTCTTCACGTGATTGGTAATAAGCAACATGAACTTTCTCCGCCACTTGTCCTGCTCCAATTATGGCTACCTTCTTTTTCACGAACACCAGCCTCCCTTTATGCTAACGATTCTCTTAGATGTTCCAATGCCTGCTTGTATTCAGCTTCAGGATCATTTCCACGAACACGGCATTCAATCGTAAGAAAACCTTCATAGCCATCTTGCTTTAACTGATCGAAATGTTTCTTGAAGTCGATTGATCCGCTTCCAGGCTGATAGCGATGGTTATCCGCTAAATGGATATGGCCGATCTGGTCACGATTTGCGTGAACCGCTTCTGAAATTCCATCTTCTTCTATGTTCATATGGTAAAAATCAGCAATGATTTTAACATTTTTCAAATCAAATTCTTCAATATAACGACGGGCATCTGCCAACGTATTGATCATGTGGTCCTGATAACGATTTAACGGTTCTAGGAAAATCGTTGTCCCTGTTTCTTCCGCAATCTTGTCTAAGTACAGAAGAGAATCTGATACCACTTTACGGTCACCGGCCTCGCTTCTTGGAGATTGCATAGGGGGAAGTCGATATGTAAACATTCCCCATGCTGCCGGTACAACAATTCCCTTGCCACCAACCTCAGCAAGAGCTTCAAGGATTAGCTTGATTTCTGCTAAGCCGTTTTCTCTGCGTTCTTCAATGAAATCACCAATCCAGCCTGAGTAACCTCCACAAGCTGTTGTAACAGGAATGCCTGTTTCAGCAATGGCTTCTTTAACCTCTTCCAAATGGTCGACCAACAGCTTTCCGTCGATTTCAAAGCCTTCAAACCCTACTTCTTTGAGGTAACGGAACTTTTCTTTAATAGTTTCTGGAAAAAACGCCTGGTTCTGTGTGCCAATCTTCATGACTTATTCCTCCTACGTTCATTCAGAAGCCGCCCTATAAGGACGGCTGAGAACGGGTGATTAGTTGTATTGAATTCCCATCTTAATACTTAATTCTGGATGCTTATCTACGTATTCCATATAGGCTTCAGCACATTCCTCAAAACGGACAACTGGATCAATGATGTCCACACAGTTTAGATAGCCATTCATTAATAACTCCCAGCAAGTGTCCTCGATTCGCTTGCGATTCCAGCGTGGATAATCTGGATTTGGCTCGCTGGCTGCACGGGAAAAGACGATCTTGGCGTTGTTAAAATGCGCTTCACGTCCTAGATTCAACCCTTCTGGGAATGGCTTTGTAAATGCCACATAAGAGATAATCCCACCATACGCTATTCCTTTTAATGCATCTTGCAGGGCTGCTGCATTTCCGCTTGTTTCAATAATGGAATCCGCGCCAAGCTTGTCCGTCAGCTTTTTCACTTCATACCCAACATCAGTGGAAATTGGATCCAGGCAATAATCTGCCCCATTCTTCAGAGCGATGTCACGGCGTCTTTCAATCGGATCCACCCCAATGACGATGCTCGCGCCTGCTTTTTTCGCAAGCTGAATCGCAATTTGACCAATGGCACCTAAGCCGACAACCACTACATAATCACCGGCACGAACATTTGCATCACGCACGCCACTAAAAGCAAACTGGGCTGGATCATAGCAAACGGCATTCTGCCATTTAGCCCCTTCCGGCATTTTGCGTAAACGATGGTTATCAACCGCATTTACAATAACGGTTTCCATAATCGGACCATACGTACAAACCGTTTCACCAATCTCATACTCGCTCACTTTTGCTCCCTTTTCGACAATGTTCCCAACGATCATGTTGCCTAGTTGGAATTCGCCAAAAACGATTCCAGGAGCTGTCCCTTCCTGACGAGGCATAAACATGCGCCATTCTTCATCAAAGTATTCGTCCATGAATGGAGTCATCCCACGGAAGTCAATTACTTCTGTCCCATGCTTAGGAGAAGCGAATTCGCACTTAATCCTGACTTCATTTTCTTGAAGCGGTTGATCTTCATATACCACTAAACTAGCTACTCTAGGTGCTGCTGCAATAAGTTTTTTCATTGTCATAACCTCTTTATCGTTTAGTATTTTTCTCTCCTCAGGCATTCCTTTATCCTTTTACTCCACCTTCTGTTGCTCCACCCTTGATCAAGTGGTCACTTAGAGCATACATAATGACAACGGGTAGTGCTGTAACAAGGGAAGCTGCCATCATACGTCCCCATATATAATCAGGCGTACTGAACAGGGTGTTTAATCCAATTGGTAATGTAAAATTCGCAGAATCCGATAAGAAAATCGCTGCAAATAAGAAATCATTCCACGAAACCATAAAGGAGTATACAAACACAGAGACAATACCTGATATTGATAACGGAATAATAATATAGAAGATAATTTGAATCCGGGTTAGGCCGTCAATCGTAGCCGCTTCCTCCAAATCATCCGGTATCGTATCAAAGTAACTTTTTAACATAAAAATCGAAGTAGGTAGTGTCTGAACAATCATCGTAATGACAAGAGCCGTTTTCGTATCATATAAGCCAAGCCCTGAAATGATTTTGAACAACGGAACAACGAGCAAAATTCCAGAAAACATGTAAACCGTGTAGAAACTTGCATTGATCGTGGTTCTTCCCATAAACTTCAAACGTGATAACGCATAAGCCCCGAAGATCCCAATGGTGACTGAGATGGCTGATGCTGTAAGGGAAACGGCTAAACTGTTCTTAAAATAAGCAAGGTACGGAAAGATATCCGGATTGAAAATATCAATATAATGGATGAACGTCCAATCTATCGGTAGAACCGTCGGACTGGTTGATACCGCTTCCTTTGATGATTTAAAGGACGTCATCAACATGATTAAAAATGGAAACAATGATACGGTCAACAATGCAATAAGACCAGAATAAAACCCAACCTTCTTGATGACTTTATTTCTTTGATTACTCGCCATTGCCATTAATATTTCACCCGCTTTCGTGTTGCTATAATCACAATAGAAAGAAAAATAAACAGAATCACTGAAATGGAAGCTGCTTTACCAAGATCATTAAAAGCAAACGCTGTTTCATATAAGTAAATACCTAGGATGTCCACTTTGTTTGTGAGTAGATAAACGTCCGTAAACATATAGAACAACCAAATCGCACGAAGCGTAACGACCGTTATCAACACCGGCATAATTGCTGGAAGCGTTACAACCTTAAACTTCTGCCATGCATTTGCACCATCAATTTCTGCCGCTTCGTATTGTGTGGTATCAATTGTCTGTAGAATTGCTAAGAATGAAATGAAAGCATAAGGGAAATATCTCCAAATGGCATATAACACAACTAAGATAAAACTGCTAACAGGCTTATCGAACCAAAGTGGAGCGGTTTTAAAAAAGCCGAAAACATCTACTCCCAAGTAATTGATTATTCCGTAACTATTATTGAACATATATTTCCATGCAAACACCAATGAAATGGAAGGTGTAACATAAGAAAGGATAATGAGGGAACGGGCAAGCTTACGGAACTTGAATGGACGGTTAAAGAAAATTGCCACAGCCAAGCCAAAAGCTGTACTTCCCCCAACAGAGAGAACCATGTACAATGTTGTAATACCAAGGGACGCATAAAACGACCGATCTGTTAGAATATCCATGTAATTTTCTAAGCCAACAAAAACGGAACTTAGTCTAGGATTGATCGGTTGTTGAAAAAAGCTAATTTGAATATTGGAAAGCATCGGATAGGCGACCAAGAGCAGAATTAAAAACATACTCGGAAACAGCAGGACAGCAGCCAACTTCAAATCCGATCTTTCTTTTTTTTGTACCTTCATGTTTTACCTCCTTATCAATAAAAATGAATCTATTCCATCATTTCTCTTCTATAATTTCTTGAATGGACTTTTCAGCTTTTTTCAACTCACTGTCAATACTCTTGCCACCAACCGTGATGGCGTTAATCATTTGGGGTATGGTACCAGAGTTTGTAATATCACCCATTTTCAAGAAGTTCTTTCCTTCCACTAAGCCGAACACTTGAATATCGTTATAGGACGATGCAATCTCTGCAGGAAGTTCTCCAAATGCCTTCACTACCTCGTTCGATTGATACGCTTCATTCTCAAGAACTAGCTTATTAACAGGTTGTGCTCCCCCTGGAGACATCAAGATCCAGTCCGTCATATTTTCAGGCTGAGCCATAAACTCCACAAATTTTTGTGCAGCCTCTTTTTTCTCTTTTTCTAAATCAGTTGAAATCGTTAGTGCTGAGACCGTTCCGAATACCGCTTTTGTTTCCTGAGTCGGAATGGCAAATCCAATATTCTCTGCCTCACCTTCTTCAAAAACAGATGGAAGAATGTACGTAGAATAGACAGCCATTGGGGTCGATCCACTCATAAATGCATCCTTTACTTCCGTAACATCATTTGAACCCGGCATCGTGTAATTTGATAACTCTTTATAAAAAGTCAACGATTCCTTCATTTCTTTAGAATCCATATTTAACTTTCCTTTTTCATCAAGCACGTTGGCATTAGTTGAAAGAGCAAATTGAGAAAATGCCTGCTCAGAAAAACCACCTTCTACAGTCGGTATTCCAATTCCATACTGTTTGTTACCCGGATCTGTAAACGCTTTAGCAATAGTCAATACATCGTCCCAGTTCTTCGGTTCTTCAAACCCTTTTGATGCAAGCATTTCTTTGTTATACCAAATACCTTGTACCCATCCACTGATCGGTACTCCGGTATAGTTTTTTCCATTTTCAGTCTTGACTAGTTTCAAGGCACCATCATAAAAATTCTCTTTACCAGTCTTATCTAACACTGTATTAACCGAATCCCGGTCAATTAATTGCTCTTTATCTAACACTTTAGCAAAGTCTTGCCCCACCTCTAGAACGGCAGGAAGTTTCCATGCACTTGCAAGCGTCACCATTTTTGTGTTGTACGAGTCTTCCTGTACAGGAACCTGCTTTATCTTAATATCAGGGTTTTCTGCTTCAAATTTAGCTATTAGTTTATTTATGACAGCCAAACGTTCTTCTTCTACCGAAGAATGCATGAACTCAATGGTTGTCTTTCCACTATCGGCTTCGTCCCCGCAGGCTGTTAAGGTAATGGCCAATAACCCCATCATCAGTGTATAGAGTGCTTTTTTAATCATTTTTTTCCCCCTCATTACCCGAATCCTTTATTCAGAATGAATAGGATTAGAATGTTTTGGTACCCGTCAAAGTTGTCCGTTCATAAGTTCCTATTTCTCTATAAATGAAAAAAAGTTATTACCTCCTCTTTGTGGTACCCTTTCCACAGATAAGAAAAAATATAAATTACCGTAAAAATCCAGTAACCGTTCATTATGGTACCGGTCCCACGAGGTAAAGATATTACAAATAGTGATAGATGTCAATCAATTTTGAAATTTTATTTCAACCGATATATAGACAGTAGGACAGGAAAATATTCACTTCAAAAAAATTAGTTGATGAATGTAACGATCCTCTCTATAATGAGACCTGTATTGGTACCACAATTAACATTTTACGTATTTACGAAATTTCTAAAAGCGCTTGCACATATTAAGAACAAATCAATATATAGAGGGGAGCGTTTTTCCTGAGTTACACCATTTATGATATAGCCCGGGTTGCAAACGTTTCAAAGTCCACCGTTTCCCGAGTGCTCAATAATCAGACCAACATTTCCGATGCGGCACGAGAACGTGTCATGCTAGCAATTGAACAACTGAATTACCAGCCCAGTAAGCGAGCTAGAGCCCTTTCCTCTGGTCTAGAAGCCATCATGGTACTATCTCGTTCTGCCAAGACGACCGTAAACAACCCGTTTTTCGCGGATATCCTTCAAACCATTGCAGAAAAAGCAGAAGAAGAAAATTTTGATGTCATCTTACAAACGGCGAAAAACAATACGGACGAACTGAACAAATGCATCACCAAAATTAGAGATAAAATGATTAAAGGCATCATTATGTTAAGCTCCCCAACGGATGAAGACTTTTTTAAACAACTTGATGTTTTTAATATACCCATTGTTGTGATTGGAAAAGTGGAAGGGGACTATCACAATATATACTCGGTGGATACCGATAACTATCAGGACAGCTATCGATTAACGAAACTGTTGATTGATCATGGACATAAGGACATAGCCTGTCTCCACTCTCCCTTAGACTATCATGTCTCCATTGACAGGCTCGATGGGTTCAAGAAGTGTATGGAGGACCATGACCTGCCATTATACAAAGGATGGCTCGTGGATAGCGGATATACCGTCGACTCTGGCAATCAAGCTGCGAATCAACTGCTCTCTTTACCTAAACGGCCTTCCGCTGTATTGGCGACGGACGATTTAAAAGTCATCGGTGTCTTTAAAGCCGCGACCGATTTAAATATAATGATACCGCAGGAACTATCGGTTGTCGGCTACAGCAATACGAGCCATCCACCTTTTCTTACTCCGGCATTGACGAGTATTGAAATCCCAGTCAAAAAGCTAGGAGAAGCTGGTGCTCATTTTCTTTTTTCAAAAATCAAAGACAATGAACCTATCCCTGCCCGGACGATAATTGAAACGGAAGAAATCATCGGGGAATCTGTTTCGTAGAACCGGTATTTTAGCGATTGTTTTGTTATTGCTGGTGTTACAAGAAGCTGTTTTTTTTGAAGCATGGGTGAAGCATGGGGACGGTTCCGCTGCTTCCTGGATATATGCTGGAATAGGCGCCTCCGCAAATCCCGACGAAAATCACAGCTTTTTTTACTGAAAAGTTATTAACAGATGGCCGAAGTGTGTTTATTCGTGCAGAAAAACCGTACCTTTCCATGTTACTGGCCGCTTTCAAGAGTTCCCCCCATCAATATATACACCCAAAAAGGACCATAACCAGGGGATTCATGCGAGAATAATCATTTTCGTGCAGGGTTGAAGATAATCGTGCGGCCTTCAGAATAATCGTGCGTAGATTCAGATAAATCATGCGATATATTCCATAATCATGCCGTCCTGTCGAATTTTCTTTATTTGGAGGCACATAAAGAACGGTGCGTATCCCCAGGTTTCGGGCAATCCCAGCGGGAAACAGGAGAACTGTCGGACGGTTCCGCTGCTTCTTATTTTTATAAAAAAAGAAGCACGAGAACCGTCCCCGTGCTTCGTCATATCCAATTCAAAACATACACATACACAAACGCCAATCCCGTTATCGAAAGAAAATACACCCCATTCCACTTAAAAGCAACGGTGACCCCATTCCTCTGAACACACTGACTGATGATAATATTCATAGCATTCAACGGAGAGATCGCAGATGACAGCATCCACGTAAAAATACACATAAATGCTACACTGGCAACCGCTACATTAGGCATGGCTGTAAAGTCGAGAGAGGTTAATATCAACGGTGTGACGATAATCTGATGCACTCCGAGAAACGCCATAAAGGTCACCAATAGGATGATGAAGAGAAACAAAACGCCAATGGATTGTGTGGCCGACCACTGTATGGACCTCTCCAATAGTTCCTTGACGGGTGTATGGGAAACAGCATTCCCGAACAGCCCTGCACTTAAGAAGAGGCAGATCTCCATTTTCTGTGATTGGAGCTTGTTCTTATAGAGAATGATTTCTTCTTTAACGATTGATTTCCTTTTCCGAAAGATTACCCAGGCTACAGGAACCAGGAAACAAATGATGCTGACCAGGAGCAGCATGGACTTCTCGAAGACCTGCTCCATGATAATCAACAGCACAACCAATCCGAGGACAAAACCAAAGAGGAGGTAAATATCCTTCTTTGGCCCTTTTTCATGTGAAATTATCTCGTTTCTTTCCTCGGCCGCAGCAGTCTCTTCTACTATCCTAGGTCGAAAAAGAACGATACCCATCATCATTTGAATAACCGCAAACATGACTCCGACGGCGACATATGAAAGATAAGTAATATCTAAATAGAATAGGACAATCCCCACTGAAGCAAAAAATGGCGACCATATGACCGCCGGGGTAAATCCTACATAATAGGATCTTGATAGTAACTTGGACGGTAGATGTATACTTTCCACAAACCCGTGAACAATCCTTAAGGCACCCATATTCAAGATTGGTGCCAGGGTCAGCATAAACGTGCTTATGCCATAAAATGTTTTTCGTGGGTTGTGCTTCAACTCATTCAAATAAAGGATAACAGAATCAATGATCCCTTCTCTTCTCAGTGGCACGGATAGAAGTGGAGCTAAAATGAGAATCGATAACAGGGGCATATTCTGCGTGATTCCCTGGACCAGATCAAAGCCTGTATCTCCAACTGTATAGTGAATGATTCCCCCTGCAGTAAACAGGCCCAGTGTAAATATCCGGCCTTTCCATTCTAATAAAGGAAGGAATAGCAAAAATACGGCCGTGGCCACTATGTTAAAAACCAAACCAATATAAACGTTCGGCATAAAAGCTTCAACAATATAAAGAAAACACATACTCATGATGAGAGAAAAACGTAACATGTTGTCCCTTCTCTCTTTAAGTCTCTAACAATCTACTGATACTATTCTGTTAGGAATGACTCCTCATCCCCTTTGTACTTTGTCAGGAAGAGGTGCATGATGCTTTAATAGATCCCTGAATTCATTCCCGAGTTGTTCTGTCGTTGCCTCTCCGCCTAAATCAGGGGTGAGAGCATCCTTCCGGGAAAGAATCTCCTGAATGGTCGACAGTATCGCATTCCCCCATGCTTCTTCACCAAAATGATCCAACATCTGACTGACAGACCATATGGCAGCAAGGGGATTGGCCAGTCCCTTGCCGGCAATATCAGGAGCAGAGCCGTGGATGGGTTCGAACATGGAAGGATACGTTCGTTCAGGGTTGATATTGGCACCTGCCGCCAAACCAAGACCACCTGTAATCGCAGCACCCAAGTCCGTCAGGATATCCCCGAATAAATTGGATGTCACCACAATTTCGAATCTTTCCGGCTGAAGGACGAAATAGAGGCTAGCCGCGTCCACTAGGTAAGAATACGTTTGGACATCAGGATATTCTTTGCCTACTTCGTTAAATACTTCATCCCAGAATACCATGGAATAATTAAGGGCATTCGCTTTGCTGATGCTCGTCAGCGTCTTCTTCTGTTTTCGTGCCTCTTCATAAGCATAGCGGATAATCCGTTCCGTCCCTTTCCGGGAAAAAACACCGGTCTGTAGTACCACTTCCTCCGCCTTTCCTTTAAAGAGCCAGTCACCCGCTCCGGCATATTCCCCTTCACTGTTCTCACGGATCACCAGGAAGTCTATTTCTTTTTCACTTTTATTCTTAAGAGGGGTTAAATCAGGATGCAGGAGTTTAATCGGCCTGAGGTTTACATACTGATCAAACTTCTTGCGTATTTCCAATAGTAATTCCCATAGGGAGATGTGATCGGGGACCCCGGGATATCCTACCGCTCCCAAGTAGATGGCATCGAATTCCTTCAATTGATCGATCCCGTCGTCAGCCATCATCTTTCCCGTATCCACATAATACTCACATCCCCAAGGGAACTCCGTAAAGCTGAAAGAAAGTTGTGGATCGACTTCCTCAATCATTTTCAGGACCTTAACACCTTCTGCTACGACTTCAGGTCCTATCCCATCCCCTGGGATAAGGGCAATTTTCTTCTGTTTCATTTCCTTGACCTCCTATGCTTTTGGTCCCCCGGCAACATATAAAACCTGACCGCTTATAAAGGAAGAATCCGGGCTTGCAAAAAAGCTCGCTGCCTGCGCGATGTCTTCCGGCGTACCAGCCCTGTTGACCGGGATTTGTTTGACTTTGGCTTCTATCAGTTCTTCAAAAGGGATTCCCAGCCGTTCTGCCACTGCTTTCGTCATGTCTGTCATGATAAAGCCGGGAGCAATCGCGTTCACCGTGATATGATATTTCCCAAGTTCAATGGCTAACGTCTTGGTAAAACCCTGTATGCCAGCCTTCGCTGCAGCGTAATTCGCTTGACCTCTGCTTCCGAGTGCTGAAACGGAAGATAGATTAATGATTCGTCCATACTGATTTTTCACCATTGATTTCTGGGCATATTTACTGCAAAGGAACGTGCCTTTCAAATGAACATTCATTACATCATCCCAGTCGGTCGAGCTCATCTTATATAATAGATTGTCACGAATGATTCCGGCATTATTAATTAATATATCTACCTTCCCATGATCCGCTTCCACCTCGGTGAATAGCTTTTCCACTTCCGCTTCGTTGGTGACATCGGCGGTTATGGCCATAACCGAAAGATTTTCTTCCATGAACTGATGATAGGTCTCCAATAAAGCCTGTTCCTGAATGTCCACTAAATAAACAGTGGCCCCATCCAAGGCAAGCTTTTGGGAAATCTCCCTGCCGATGCCCCTGCTGGCACCAGTCACTATGGCTATCTGATTCTCTAAGTGCGCCATGACCTCACCCCCCTCTATGATTCTGATATAATCGTTCAAGCTGCTGCTCGTATTCTCCCACGATATTCTGGATGATTTCTTTGGCACTTCTAATTTCGTTGATTAATCCGATTGTCTGGCCCAATGAAATCACGCCTGAATGGTCATTTCCCGTAGTGAGTAATTCCTGATAAGCTTCACCGCTGATATAAGGAAAGATCTCTTCAAGGGTGGCTCCTCCTCTTTCCTTTTCAACAAGCTCCACCGCCCGCTCCGTTTTCATCACTCTCATGGCTTTTCCAATCGATTTTTTTACAATGATCGTATCTGTTTCCTGTAAATCTACTAATCTCTTTTTAATCGATTCATGGAGGATGACTTCCTTTGAAGCTAGAAACCTTGTACCCATCTGGACGCCTTCTGCCCCTAAAGCAAAAGCAGCAAGAGCGGATTTCCCGGTTGAGAACCCTCCTGCTGCAATGACTGGTATGGAAAGTTCCTCCACAGCCTTCTGTATCAACGTAAGACTGGTGACGTCTTCTCTTCCCGGGTGGCCTCCACACTCATATCCAACCACCACCACTGCATCACAGCCGATCGCTTCCGCCTTTTTGGCAAATCTGACGGATGGGACGACATGGACCACCTTTATTCCGTTTCCTTTCAGACTGTCCATATATTTCTCAGGGTTGTTCCCTGAAGTAAAGACAACCGGTACACGGGCTTCTATGGCACCCTCAATAAATTCATCCATCGGTTTACGAATCCCGATGGCAATATTGACTCCAAATGGCTTAGAGGTGAGTCTTCTGGCAACTGCGATATCCTCCAGCATCTCTTCCTTGGACGAATAGCTCCCTGCTGTGATGAGCCCGAGCCCCCCTGCTTCTGATACTGCGGAAACGAGAGGAGAGGTCCCAAGTCCCTGGAGACCGCCTTGGATAATAGGATAGCGAATGTTAAACATCTTAGTTATGGCCGTATCCTTCATATTCGTTCACCCTTAGAGAGCTTAAATGTTCCAGTACAGTGGCCAAGGAGTTCACCATCTTCATTTTTCAGCCTTCCTTCAATGAAGACCGTATTCCGGTTTTGATGAATAATCGATGCTTCTGAATAAACCGTCCCGTCTATGACTGACTTTAGATATTGAATATCTAAATGGAGTGTTGCTACTTCATCAAACCCCAGTGACCTCCCAGCCATGCCCATCGCTGTATCAAGTACCGACGCATAGATGCCTCCATGAACTGAATTCCTCACATTAATAAACTCTTCCTGAATGGGAAGAGCCAGTAAAACGTGACCTTCTTCCAATTCTTTTAGCTCTAATCCGATAAAATTCCAGAACGGGCTATTTTCAAAATCTGATCTTACTTTCTGCAAATGCTCTGATGTCATGAGAATGCACCCTTTCCGGCTTCTGAAAGTTCATCTTGATTGGCAATGACTGAAAGCTTTTCCCCATTGATCACACGGATCAGATTCTCTGCAATCAGGATCGAGGTCTGACGGGCTGCCTCAAGGCTGATACCCCCGATATGCGGACTCATCGTCACTTGTTTCAATTGAAAGAACGGATGGTCCTCAGGTGGCGGTTCATTGGAAAATACGTCAATTCCCGCTCCAAGAATCTGATTCCGTTTCAGAACATCTACTAAATCCGCCTCATTCACCACACCGCCCCGGGCTGTATTAATAAGGACGGCCGTTTCTTTCATAAGCGTCAGCAATCGATGATCAACAAGTTTATCTGTTTCTTTCGTCAGAGGGATATGTAAACTTACTGCATCACTTTCAGAGAATATTTTCTCCAGGGATGTGGTTAATTCCACCCCAATTTGATCAGCAGCCTGCTGTTTCACTTCGTCTATTTTCCTTACATACGCCATCGCTTTCATTCCGAAACCATGTACTAATATCTTAGCAACTTTTTGAGCTATGCTGCCGAATCCAACAATGCCTAAATGTTTCCCTTCCAGTTCATGGGTATATTCTCCATCCCTCGACTGAAAGTTTCCTACTCTCGTTTCCCTGTCAAAGAAAGCTGTTTTTTTCATGACGGCCAAAAGCAGGCTCACCGCATGTTCAGCGGTTGCCGTACTATTCAGCTTTGGTGCATGTAAGACGGGAATCCTCTTGGTCGTTGCATATCGTACATCGATATTATCAAGTCCCACACCTGCCCCGGAAATGGCCTTTACTTGCTGGCAACGATCCAAAATGGCAGATGTGATCCTGGCAGGGGCCCGGAGGATGATTCCATCCACATGATGATGGTGAAGGTAATCACATATTTCGGCTTCATTAAACTCCGTGAACTTCTTTACTTCGGCGTATTTGTTCAATCGCTCCTCTCCATCCGGATGGTACATGGGCAGGATCTGAACGATATGTGGCTTATTCATTTCAACACTCCCTTTTGACACGTCACCTCTTAGACTTGAAGATTCTCAATGATAGTCGAGATTCCCTGACCACCGCCAATACAAAGCGTGACTAACCCATATTTTTCACCCCTGCGTTCCATTTCGTGAAGAAGCTTCGTCATCAGGATCGCTCCAGTCGCTCCGATTGGATGACCCAACGCAATGGCCCCTCCATTGACATTCACTTTGTTGATATCCATCCCTGATTCACGGATCACTGACAGCGCCTGGGCAGCAAATGCTTCGTTCAGCTCGATCAGACCCATATCATTGATCGATAGTCCGCATTGCTTTAAAGCCTTAAACGTAGAAGTCACTGGCCCGATTCCCATGATTTCAGGAGATACTCCGCTCACCGCCTGGGCGATGATTTTGGCTTTCGGCTTTATCCCATACTCTCTCACTTTATCTTCATTCATCATGAGGACCGCGGAAGCACCATCATTCCTTCCACTCGCATTACCAGCAGTCACGGTGCCGTTTTCCTTAAAGACCGCCTTCAGCTTTGAGAGCTTTTCTATGGTCGTGCTCCGGGGATGTTCATCTGTACTGAATTGAAGAGTGTTTCTTTTTTCCTTATATTCAACTGGAACGATTTCCTTTTCAAATCGTCCGGACTCGATGGCAGACTGTGCGAGTTCCTGGCTTCTGAGGGCAAACTCATCCTGCTCAGATCTGCTGATGTTGAATTTTTCAGCAAGGTTTTCTGCTGTCAGACCCATCGTCAGGTTGCCGTACTTTTCGATTGGCTGGGAGCACGGTTGGCTTTCCGTATTCGGATCAAGTACCTGCGAATTACCGACTTGAAAACCATAACGTGCATTTCGAATATAATAGGGGGCTGTACTCATGCTTTCAGCTCCCCCGGCTACGACCACATCGGAATAACCAAGCCTGATTTGCATATCCGCATTATTTATCGCTTGAAGTCCCGAGCCGCACTGTCTATGGACGGTATAGCCTGTCACCTCAACCGGGAGCTCCGCCCGCAATGCAGCGAGACGGGCAAGATTTGAGGTATCTGCACTTTGCTTTGCCTGACCTAGAATGACTTCATCTACTTCCACTTCAGCTTGACTTCGATTCATTACTTCCCTAATGACTTTCTCGGCAAGATGGTCTACAGGAACACCTTTGATCGTTCCACCCATTCTTCCAATCGCCGTCCGGACCGATTCAACGATATATGGCTGATTCATTTCTTACACCCCCACGTATGAGGATTCGCGCTTCAGCTCATTCGCAATGATATTGCGCTGAATTTCAGACGTACCTTCATAAATCTTTGTAATTCTCGCATCACGATAATAACGCTCAATTGGATAATCGCTCATATATCCGATTCCACCATGGATTTGTACCGCTAAATCCGCCACCTTGTTATATACTTCCGATGCGAATAATTTTGCAATGGCCGCTTCTTTCACTACCCTCATCTTTTGATCGGTCATCCAGGCAACACGGTACGTCATCGATCGAAGAACCTCGATCTGCATACTTATTTCTGCAAGCATATGCTGAACGGCTTGTACTTCGATGATCGGTTTGCCGAACTGTTCCCGTTCCTGTGTATATTGCAAGCAATGTTCAAGAAGCTTCTCACATGAACCAAGGTTTCTTGCCGCAAGACCGGCGCGACCATTCGCCAGGATTTTCAACGCATTGATATAACCCTGCCCCTCTGTTCCTAGGACGTTTTCTGCAGGAACCTCCATATTTTCAAAGAAAAGCTCAGCTGAATGAGACCCTTTCAACCCCATTTTCTGTTCAACCTTTCCTAATACGAAGCCTGGGAAATCCTTTTCTACGATAAAGGAAGTGATCCCCTTCGCTCCTTTGGCACGATCTGTTACTGCCATTACGGTAAATACATGCCCATCGACTGCGTTGGTAATATAATGCTTGGAACCGTTCAGGATGTATTTATCGCCTTTTCTGACCGCAGTCGTTTTCAACGCTGCTGCATTGGAGCCTGCACTTGGTTCGGTTAAGGCAAATGCACCAATCCATTCTCCAGTGGCCATTTTAGGCAAGTATTTCTGCTTTTGTGCTTCTGTCCCTAACTCGACGATTCCTACAGACCCAATCCCCGTATGAGCCCCGATCAGGGTTGTATAGCCATTATGTGTTTTACCAAGCTCCTCATATATGGCGCATTTCCCCACCATATCGAGTCCCAGGCCACCGTATTCTTCCGGGATACTCAAACCGAAGAGTCCCATTTCCTTCGACATGTCAACCAGTTTCTCCGGTATCATATCCTTCTCTTCAATTTCCATCGCCAAAGGTTCCGCTGCTTCTTTCACAAACTTCCGTACATTATCCCTTAAAAATTTTATGTCTTCTGAAAAATTAAAGTCCATCTGTACCTCTCCCTTATTGGTTAGTAAATTCCGCTGCTCGTTTTTCCAAAAATGCTGAAGTGCCTTCCTGTTTATCCTCTGTCCCAAATGCTACCGCTTGTGAAAGCTTCTCCATCAGCATCGCTGTCTCGAGATCGATATCATAGCCTTTATGAACGACAAGCTTTGCCAGTTTGATAGCCACCGGACCTTTTTTATAAATCTGAGCGGTCACCTCTTCTACTTGCTTATCCAATTCATCGTCGGGAGCAAGATAGGAAACAAGGCCGATCCTTTCTGCTTCGGTTCCATCAATAATCTTACCCGTGAGAATCATATCAAGGGCCCGTCCCTTCCCAATGATCCTGGAAAGGTTCTGTGTTCCGCCTGCTCCTGGAATAATGCCAAGGTTCAGTTCCGGCAAACCGAATTTAGCCTTGCTTGTCGCAACCCGGATATCACATGCCAATGCAAGCTCGCATCCTCCACCCAGCGCATAGCCCTCGACGGCTGCAATCGTCACTTTGCTGCATTGCTGTATTTTCTTATATAACCCCTGCATCCCTGGTATCAGGGCATCCAGCATGTTCTTTTGCTGAAGCTGTTTAATATCCGCTCCTGCAGCGAAGGACTTTTCCCCTGCCCCTTTCACCACGACGACCTTTACTTCATCGTTCGCCTCTGCCCATCCGAAAGCATCCTCCATCTCTTGAAGGGTTTCGAGGTTCAGGGCATTCCGGAATTCTGGGCGGTTGATCGTCAGCCACATCGCCCCCTGTTCGATTTGAACAAGCAAATTCTCATATTGATGCACGCTCTCATCTCCCTTACGAATAGTGATAGAAACCACTTCCGCTCTTTTTCCCAAACCGTCCCGCTTTTACGTATTTAAGTAAGATAGGACTAGGTCGATATTTTTCACCCAGTGTCTGATGTAAGTACTCCATATTCCTTAGCCGGGTATCCAAACCTACTAAATCAGCCAACTCAAGTGGCCCCATTGGATGATTGAGCCCCAGCTTCAATGCTTTATCAATATCTTCCGCCGATGCTACCCCTTCCATCAGCATATTCATGGCCTCATTTCCAATCAGGCAGTTCATCCTGGAAGTCACAAACCCGGGTAATTCATTTACTTCGACCGTTTCCTTCTTGAGTCTCTCACCGACTTCTTTCACAAGCTTTACGGTTTCATCTGACGTTTCCAAGCCCCGGATGACTTCAATCAGCTTCATTTTATGAACCGGATTAAAGAAATGCATCGCCACCACTTTATCAGGTCGTGACGTCTGAGCCCCAATCTCTGTCGGACTCATGGTGGACGTATTAGTGGCTAGAATGGTTTCTTCAGAACAGATACGATCCAACCTTTTGAATATATCAATCTTTAATTCCATTTTTTCAAGCACTGCCTCAATGACGAGGTCTGCATCTCTTGCAGCCGATTCCAAATCTGTTTCAAAAAGAAGACGGTCTTTCGCTTTCCCATATTGATCATCTGAGATAAATCCTTTTTGTAAGCTGCCTTCCAAAAGGCTGAAGATATCGTTCTTTGCTTTTTCCAGGATTTCTTCGTTTATATCATTCAAGTAAACATTAAAACCCGAAACCGCACAGGTATACGCAATTCCTTTTCCCATGACTCCCGAGCCTACCACCGTAATATTTTGCACCTAAAAGCCCCCTTAGCTGGATATAGTATGTTCAACAGTCGTGCTTTTCGGATTGAATTTTTGATAGAAGAATACGAGTGCCAGAATGGCGAATCCAATTAGATCCGTTACAATCCCCGGATTGATCATGAGTATTGCCCCAATGAATAGGATGATTCTTTCATACCAAAGCGCATTCCTCAAAAGCCATCCTTCTGCCGCACAAGCAACCCCTATGATTCCAATAATGGATGTGATCACTGATAGAATAATATGAGGAGCATCCCCTACCAGGAGCAATGTCTCTCCATAAACAAACATATACGGAACGATGAAGGCGGCAAGGCCCAGTCTGACAGCTGTCATCCCTGTTTTCATCGGATCTGACCCCGAAAGTCCTGCTGCAGCAAATGCAGCCAGTGCCACTGGTGGTGTAATCGCAGATAAAGCGGCAAAGTAGAACACAAACATATGGGCCGCAAGCGGTGATACACCTAGTTCAATTAACGCTGGAATGGTCAGTGGTACTTGAACGATGTAAGCCGCAACCGTCGGAAGTCCCATCCCGAGGATAATGCTCGTAATCATCGTGAAAATAAGAGTGACTATTAAAATCCCACCTGAGATATCAATGATCATTCCACTGAATTTCAGACCAATTCCAGTCAAACCGATAATCCCGATAATGAAACCTGACGCAGCACATGCAATGGCTGTTTCAATGGCAGCCCTTGCCCCTAAATCGAGAGCTTTATACATTTTTGAGAATGATAATCTAGTAGACTTCTTAAAAGCTGCCACCACAATCGTCACACCGATTGAAAATAAGCCAGCTCGCATAGGAGATGTTCCTGATGCCAGCATCACAACGATTACGACTAACGGTACAAAGAACATAAAGCCCGTCTTTAATACGGTTGAAACTTTTGGCAAATCTTCTTTCTTTAAGCCATTCAGTCCAAGTCGCTTCGCTCGTAGGTCGACTTGAAAGTATAAACAGCAGTAATAAAGAACCGCTGGTATAATGGCAGCAACTGCTATATCCATATAAGGAACCCCTAAATAGGAGGCAATGATAAAAGCGGAGGCTCCCATGATCGGAGGCATGATTTGCCCTCCTGTCGAGGAAACCGCTTCCACAGCAGCTGCAAAATGACTTCTATATCCCGTCTTCTTCATTAATGGAATCGTGAAGGCACCCGTTGTCACCGTGTTGGCTACAGCACTTCCAGAAATGGTTCCCAAGATAGAACTAGCCACAATGGCTGTTTTGGCAGGACCTCCGCGATACTTCCCCATACCTGCAACAGATAAATCAATGAAGAATTGTCCTGCTCCGGAAACCTCCAGAAACTTCCCAAATAAGATAAACAGGAAGATAAACGTGGCTGATACTCCAAGAGGGACACTGAAAATGCCAGTCACTGTATAGAATAGATGATCCACGATCCACATGGTGGTAAATTCACGATGGGAGAGTTCACCGGTGATGAGATGTCCAAATATCCCATACACCAAACAAATAAAGATAATCAGAACAAGCGTATTCCCTATCACACGCCGGGTCGCTTCGATTAACAATAATCCGGATACAATGCCGATTGTAATCTCAAGCATAGTCAGCGGTTCAATATAACTCATACGTGATGAGATCACCTGAGCGTTCATCACATAATAGGAATAACAAGCAATCGACAAAATCATAAACAGCCAGTCATACCAGGGAATGCTCTCATTTTTCACTGCTTTCTTGGTTGGTTTATAGATTGCAAATGTAAGGATCAAAGCAAACGCAAGATGGGCAGACCGCTGGAGAATCGACTCAAATACGCCAAAGAATGCCGTGTATAAGTGGAACAAAGACATAAGGACAGCGACAATGGAAATGATCTTGGCAGCTGCACCCTTTAAAGAGCGCAGCTTACTGTTAAGATTTCCATCTTCATCATATTGAGTTACAATTTCCGATGCTTCTACTTCTGTTGACGAATCCTTTTTAGTCATACTTTCACCTTCTTTTTCATGGATATGGTGTGTATATCACTTACTCGAGAGCCCCGACTTCCTTATAATACTTCTCTGCTCCAGGATGAAGCTTACCTACATTGTTTTTCACTGAATACTCTGCATCAAAGTCTTTCATAATCGGTGATAACGTTGTCCACGTATCTTTTTCTTCTACCATCATTTTCGTCAGCTTGTATACCGTCTCTTCATCCATTAGGTCATCATTGACTAATAGAACGGTATAACCGGCAACTGTGTTGACATCTTCTTTCACATTGGAATACGTGCCGC
Source organism: Bacillus sp. es.034 (assembly GCF_002563655.1). Lineage (GTDB taxonomy): Bacteria > Bacillota > Bacilli > Bacillales > Bacillaceae_B > Rossellomorea. The sequence goes on from NZ_PDIY01000001.1 coordinate 54,455, forward strand.
CTTCAACCGTATATTCCAAATATCCTTCATTCTTTTCATGCAGACCTTTAATCGTTTCATCATCCAAAGGAATCAAGCGGATTCCAAGTGTGGTATCAAGCTCCTGGAAGGTGGAGACAGGCGCCGCTACCATTCCTACAATGGCATCGATATGACCGTCACGAAGAAGATCTGCTCCGTCAGCCGTACCAATATACTCAATTCCGCCAAGGTCATCGTAGGACATATCATTCAGCTTTAAAATATCCTGAAAGGCAAGTTCTCCACTGTATCCTTTAATCCCAGGGCTTACTTTCTTCCCTTTTAAGTCCTTTACAGATTTGATATCAGAATCGGCACGAACGACGATATGGAACACATTCGGATAAAGGGTTGCAACGGTGCTGACATTGTCCACTTTTTCTTTAAAAGCATTTTCTCCTTTTAAAGCTTCCGGGACCGTCTGACCATTACTGAATCCAAGAGCAAATGTACCTTGACTTAGCCCCAATAGGTTGGAAACAGATCCACCTTCGACCACTGTTACAGATGAATCCGGGAAGACTTCACTCATTTTTTCCCCCATTGAACCTGATAATGTGTACCAGAAGCCACCCACTGTAGCCGACCCGAAAGCCATATCTTTAGGCGGGCCATCAGCGCTATCCTTTTTAGTACTGCCAGCTTCATCTGAAGAACATGCTGCTAATGTCATTAATAATAAGGTTACCAATACGATTAAATATTTTTTCATCATTACGTCCCCCTTATTTTGCTTTGATTTTTGTTTTTTCTATTAAATGAAATGGTGCATCTGTTATTTCTCTTAATCCATCTACAGAAATGTCCGAGAGAATTTCAACCAAGAACATCTTTTCTTCCATAAACTTGAATACCGCTTGCTCTGTTACGATCATGTCCGCTTTTCTCACTCCGCTACTTGGATAAGAAAGCTTTTTTACAAGTTTTGGACTCCCATTTTTGGACAAATGCATCGAAGCGATGATCATGCGTTTCGCTCCTGCAACAAGGTCCATGGCTCCACCAACCCCCAGGATGGTTTCACCCGGTACTGCCCAGTTGGCAACTTCTCCGGTTTGATCAACCTGTAAAGCACCAAGAACTGCTGTATCAATATGCCCTCCCCGTATCATCAAGAAGGAGTCAGAGCTGTCAAATAAGGAAGAACCGATATCCATGGAAACAGGTTTTTTACTCGCACTGATCAAATCCATATCCACTTCCTCACCAGTTGGAGTAGGTCCCATACCAAGCAACCCATTTTCTGATTGAAGGTAAACCTTTTTATCTCCAAGATAATCCGGAATGAGAGTAGGGATGCCGACTCCTAAATTAACGATTTCATCTTCGTTTAATTCTTGAGCAACCCTTTTGGCAATTGTGACTCTTTTAGAATGACTCAACGTATCTTCCCCCTTCCTTCACATAGCGGTTTTGAACGATAAAGTCCACGTATAAGTGAGGTGTCACGACTTCTTCGGGAGCAAATGACCCTGCTTCCACGATTTCATCCACCTCTGCTATGACGATCTTAGCTGCTGTTGCCATCACTGGATTGAAATTCCTTGCTGTCTTGTCATAAATTAAGTTCCCCAGCGTATCAGCCTTCAGTGCCTTGATAATGGCTACATCTCCTTTGATTGCTTTTTCAAATATGTAGGATTCACCATCAATCACTTTTTCTTCCTTTCCTTCAGCTAGCTTCGTTCCCACACCAGTCTTTGTATAGAAACCACCGATTCCGGCCCCACCGCAGCGAATCGCTTCTGCTAATGTCCCCTGGGGAATGAGTTCAATTTCCAATTCACCCTTCGACCAGGCTTTGACTGCGTCACGGTTCGTCGTAAAGTATGATCCTTTTGCCTTTTTGAGCTTTCCGGCAATCAGGAGCTTCCCAAGGCCACGCCCTTCCTCTCCCAGGTTATTACTGATGATCGTTAGATTGTCTTTATCCGAATTCACCAGTTCATCAATCAGTGTGAGGGGTGTCCCGGAAAGGCCAAACCCCCCCACCAACAATGTGTCTCCACTATGAATGTGCAGCAGTGCGTCATCCAGACTTAATCGTTTCTTCATTTTGTTCCTCCCCTTGTTTTTGAGATGCCGAGTAATGTACATAGGCAGAAAATGATTTGATGGCTGTACTTTCCTGGAAGAAATATGGCTTCTTTGTCTTCTTCAAAATGTCGATCGCCAGCTCATCGTTATAACCCTGTGACATAAATATAGGTAAAAATATACAATTACTCTCTTTCATCAACTGTTGGATTTGTCCTGATAAAATTTCATTTTGATAGTCTACTTGGAACGGAAATGGAACGATGATATTGTCATAGTCTCCTGATTCATGGAGTACTTCCAAGCATGAAGTCAACTTGGATAAATCGTCATAAACAATCGTGGTGACATCTAAAGGATTCATAAAGGCCTTCTCGATTCCCGTTATGCGAATCATTTCTTTCTGCAAGCACTCAGATAGTGGCGGAAGATCAATTCCATATTTATCGCATAAGTCCGCCAAGTAAATGGAAGTAGCACCGGCCCAGGAAAAAATGACGGTTCGCCCTCCCTTTGCTTTCTTGTACGAGTCGAAAAGCCAGGAGATCGCCACCACTTCATCAATACTCTCTGCCTTTATTAACCCTGGATGATTGACCATCTCCCATGGAATGGCATAATCATTATTCCTACCCAGATGATGCTTCACCGCAATTCTCGATATCTTCGAGTGACCAATTGGAAGTAAGATAACAGGCTTACGCTGAAGATAAGCTTGATGAAGCAGACGAAAAAACCGCTCTTCTTCTGTAATCGACTCAATCACCAATAGAATCGTTTCTGTGTCAGGATCATGAATCAAAAACTCAAAGCAATCATTCATGTTGATATCCATCTCATTCCCCGGAGATAGCCAGTAGGAGAATCCAAGGCCTTTCTCGTTAGCATCTAGTATGGCCCTACCAATGCTCCCTCCATGACTGATCAAACCAACGGAGCCTTTATGAAAATTTTTTGGTTCAAATCGAGGTGAAAACGAGATTCCCCAGTTGCCAATAAAATGATAGAAACCAGGTGAATTCGGTCCATAAACCCTTGTATTTGTGCCCCTTACAATCGCTTTAAGTTCTTCTTCCCTGGTGATTCCATCAGGGCCGCTTTCAGAAAATCCTGAGCTTAGGATGATCACATTTTTCACTTGTTTTTCTACGCATTCTTTTAGTATTTTTGGGGTATGTATAAAAGGGATGATTATACATGCCAAATCAATCTCTTCTTTGATCTCCAGTACACTTGGATAACAAGCCATGCCTGAAATCGAATCATAATTGGGATTAACAAGAAAGATATCCCCAGCAAATTTTGATTTTTGAAGATTGACCATCACACGTCCGGCATTCTGATGAAATCTCTCAGATGCACCTATGATTGCAATGCTTTTAGGGGAAACGATGGGTTGTAATGTTCTCATGATTTTAATGATCCCCCTTCTAATTTTTTGACCTTCCTTACTATGGTAGAAGGATTCACCTTAAGAGCCCGGGCGATGCCACGGTAAGACTTTTCTGTGAGCGACGCCTTATAAATAAGCTCTCTTTCCAGCTCTTCTATCGCTTCCTTCAGTGGTAATATTTCATTCACCACAATGGCCTTTTCAGTACCCGTTTTTCGTTCATCCGTTTTATTAAACAACGAAAGTACATCGCTCTCATTAACTTCTTGGTTGGTAGCTGTTACATATAATCTTTCAAGTATATTGACGAGCTCTCTCACATTCCCCGGCCATCTGTAGTTGCTGAGAACTTGTATGGCTTTCGTCGAAAATCTGAGGTGTTTATCATATTTAGAAGCAAACATTCTTGAATACGAATCGACCAGAAGTGGTATATCTTCCAATCTCTTTCTCAAAGGAGGGATGGCGATCGGTATAACATTCAACCTATAGAATAAGTCTTCACGGAAGTTCCCTTCTTGGACCAGTTCTTGCAGGTCTTTATTGGTGGCAGCAATCACACGGACATCTATCTTTTTGGGAGCTGCTGAGCCTACCCGGGTTATCTCCATTTCCTGAAGGACCCTTAACAGTTTCACTTGAAGATGGGTAGGGATCTCTCCAATTTCATCGAGAAAAATCGTTCCATTGTTTGCTTGTTCAAATAAACCGGCTTTTCCCTTTTTTAAAGCACCCGTAAATGCTCCTCCCTCATACCCAAACAACTCTGATTCCATAAGGGTTTCCGGTATCGCTCCGCAGTTCACTTTAATGAAAGGCTGCTCCATCCTTGGACTCGCCTCTTGAATTAATTTGGCTATCTCTTCTTTCCCCACTCCCGATTCTCCAGTTAGTAAAACGGTGACATCTACTTTAGCCACCTGTTCTACGGTTTCGATCAACCTCTTCATCTCTGAAGATTCCGCTATGAAGGAACCTGTTTTCTCAGATAAGTGTAATGTCTCCAATAGTGACTTTGCTTTCTCAAGCTCATTCCTCAACGCATCAAACTCAGACATATCTTTCACATAAATGACAATTCTCTCGATCATTTGATTGCTACTATTTTTAATGGGGTTCGCGGTAATGATTAAAGAATTATCGCTGCCGACGCTTGTTTCCATGACATTATGTCGTTTGCCCTTCGCAATCACTTTGTTGACGATCTCTTTAATAAAGTCTGGTGTCTCATGTGTGTCGGAATCGAGATTAAAAAGAGAACAAAAGCTTTGATTACTTTTAATAATCATTCCTTCTCCATCTGTAATACAGATTCCATCGGTTGAGTTTTCCAGTACACTTTCCTGCTCCCTTAAGAGCTGTTTAACGGATTCAAGTTCATTCGAAACAAATTCTATTTCTGAAATATCCTGAAAGACGCCTACTGCCCCAGTAAGGGTTTCACCATCATAGAGTGGTGTTCTATGCGTTAAATACATTCTTCTTCCCACACGATATTTTTCTGTGTGTCCTTTACCAGTTCGGATGACATTCAGCAATCCACTTGGTGTTACGACATCCGTCAAGAATTTACCGAGTGCTTTCTCTTTTGACGTCATGGCCATTTTTTCTGCAGGAGGGTTGATCGATGTGATTTTCCCTTCAAGATCAATCGAGAGAATACCATTGTGGGCCGACTTGAAAATCGCATCCCAACGGCTGACTTCCAGTTGAGAGAACTTTGCATAGGTAGCCAAATACTGATCTTTCGTCAAAAATCCAGAAATCTGTCCGTTCTTATTGATTACCGGCCAAATATCGTGATCAATTTCTGTTATATGTTTTAATTCATCCGTTTCTTTTAGAAAATGAATGTTCGTTTTATGAATGTCAGATAGTGTTCTTTTCTTTTTTAGTAATCCACTTAAAAGATCATTCTCTGTGAAACACCCCACCAGCTCATCCTTAATGTTATAAACCAACCCGCCCTTCACTCGAGATTCAAGTAAACGATTTGCAACAGCTTCAATGTAATCGTTTTCAAAATACTTTATAGAAGTACTAGTCATTGCATCTTTCACTAACAATGTGCTCGCTCCCTCTGAGTGATTCACTCATTTATTTATAATGCAAGAAGTGTGCCAACATTAAAAAGACCATAAAATACTGACTATTCTAATGTTTTACAATATTTCAACTATAAAACAGATCGGAAAATGTTGCAATATCGCAACAAGTGTTGCATGAGTGCCATTATTCAGCAGAGAATAAGGTCGAAAAATAGGAAAAAGACCTATATGTCTTTTATTCATTAAAAAAACGTTGCGTTTGAGCAACGTTTTACTAATTTTATTCGTTAGAAGATTAGGAGTATGGAGACGGTGCTTCTACTTATTGCTAATAAAATAGAGCCAAGCAAGAAGCACGGGGACGGTTCCCGTGCTTCCTGAATAATGTTATAACTTTGTTGTGTTATTGAAGGTATGACAACAAATAGATTCCAGCACACACTCCATCAGATAATGGTGTGTGTGCTGGAATCCAATAGTTTTGCCAATTCAAATATGAAGCCAATTAGAAAACTCACAAAAAAAGCAATAAGCAATTTTGACTTCTGTTACTCTGTAGTAAGTTTTCGAAGCTCCCAAGCAATATGCGCACTTTCCTCTAATTCTTCTAATGCAAAAAATGCTTCCATGATGCCTTTTCCGGGTACTACTGGGCCGTGATGGCTCAACAGCCATCCATCACTTGCATGTACACGTTTATCAAACACTTGAAACAACTCTTGGCTACCTGGTTGTTCATAAGGAACTAAGCCAACTGTACCCAACTTCATTTTCAAGTATGGAGTATGGTCCGGCATACAATCCGATTCATTCAGGCCAGGTAGACAACTCCATAGCACACTATACGTGCTGTGCACATGAAGAACTGCAGCAGCGTTAGGCTTTGCTTTGTATACTGACAAATGCAATGGCCATTCTTTGCTTGGTTTTATGTCCCCATATTGAATTCCATCCATGTCCAATACAGCAAACTCCTCTGCTTTCAGAGTTCCAAAGCATGTTCCAGTGGCAGTCACATACATCTTTCCTTCATGAAGGAAACTTAGGTTCGCAACACTCCCCGTTGCCTTCCCGCGTTGAAAGAGGCTTTTGGCAACCCAATTCGCCTCTTTCATCTTCATCTCTACTGTTTGATCCATATTTTCCACTTCTCTCTTATGTTAAAGATAAGGCTTGAAGGAAAAAGTCAGATTGTCCAAAGTTTCCGCTTTTAAATACCATCCGAATCCGTTGATCTTCTATTGGGATCATAGTGGGTACTCCTGGTGAAATGCTATCTCCAATATGATATCCATTGTACCCAAGTCGTTTGGCCACCGCCCCACTCGTTTCTCCGCCTGCTACGATGATTCTGTGAAACCCGGCTTCAACAGCAAGTTCTGCCAGATCTGCGGTGGCTTTTTCTAATCTTCCGGCCACTTCTTCTTTGCCTTTTTGTTGAATATCCCGCACATTTTCAGGTGTGTCGCTGCTGTATACCAGGATGGATTCTTCTTTGTTTTGAGAAATCACATTCCAAATCTTCTGGACCGATTCTTCCCCTGACATCAATTTAAGAGGATCCATGAAGTAGGTTTTACCACCTGATTGTTGATATTCTGTAATCTGGTTTCGAGTCGCTTCACTACAACTCCCTGCTAACAGTAACGCTGGCGAATCAGATCGCGCAAAGTCATCCGCATCCGCTTGTTCCTTACGCATTTTTGCCAATGGATAGGCAAGGCCACTTCCACCTGTGATGAGTTTGAGTTCTCCAAATAATTCTACCAGCTTTTCCGCGTCTTCTTCTTTCTCGTAATCCGGTATGATATAAAAAGGCGAATCCTTATATTGTGCGGCTATTCCTGTCATCCATTCATTTACTTCTTCCTTGTCTAAAGCATCCGGCATTTTCACACTGGGAAATTTGCTCTGGGCGTCCATTAAACGAACCAGATCACAATCCCGCATGGGCGTAAGCGGATGATCCTTCATTGGGCTCTTATCGAGTGGAACTCCATTTACATATAAACATCCATTTTTAACAGCCCGTCCATTTACGGGAAGGGCAGGACAAAGAATCGTATAAGGAACGTCCAGCTCTTCCATTACTGCATCACAAATCGGGCCGATATTCCCCTCAGGTGTAGAATCAAATGTTGAGCAATATTTTATATAAAACTGTTGTGCCCCTTGCTCTTTTAACCAGGCGATCGCCTCGAGTGAATCGTTGACAGCGTCATTTGGATCTTGAGTACGTGTTTTCAAGGCAATGACACATACCTCTGCCTTTGGAACCTCATCCATTTCAGGTATTCCAGAGTATAAAACGGTACTGAGTCCGCCTTTCACGAAGAAAGAAGCGATGTCACTACCACCGGTAAAGTCATCTGCAATCACACCAAAGCGCAATAAATTCACCCCCATCCTATGTTTTTATGTACTACTTTACCAATTCAGCTTCTGTTTCTTGATAGCTCTTATTACGCACCTTTACACCCAACAAATCTTCAAAATAACATATCATGGCATGCTTGTAGAAATCACCTTGTCCGTTTTGTAATGCAAGTTGATACGTTTGCATCGTTCCACTCAACGTTGGCAGCGGAATCTGGTATTTCATTAATACTTCATTCATACTTTCCATGTCTTTATAAGCTCTTTCAAGTGAAAAACTATGTTCAAAATCCCCTTCTAACACCTTAGGAATCAATGTTTTTGAAGCAAAACTTGATCCAGTTGCCGTCATTAATACATCACCGAGTTTCTCTGGATCTAAACCAAGCTTCACTCCAACCGGTAATAATTCACTAAAGCTTGCACAACAAATATTTAATACACAGTTATTAATCATTTTCGTCAGCTGCCCAGCCCCGTTGTCACCCATGTAGAGGATCTGTTTCCCCATCCGGTCAAGCATTGGTTTCAGTGTGTGAAATAGTTCTTCATTCCCGCCGCACATGATCGTAAGTGTTCCTTCGACCGTTGTTCTGGGATGACCCGAAATGGGGCAATCCATATATTCGATACCATTCTCCCTGCAGGTTTCTGCGACTTCTACTGCTCCTAAATAACTGATGGTGCTAAAGTCGACAATGGTCTGACCCTGCTTCATATATTTCAGTAAACCGTTTTCCCCTACTACAACCTTCTTTACAATCTCTAAGTCTGGCAGACAAAGAAATAGATAATCACTATCCGCTGTCTCCAAAATATTCGTTGTGGTTTTAATCCCTTGTGCATTGAATTCTTCTAATGCCTGTGGATTTGCATCACACACAAGATAATCATACTCACCTTCTTTTTCACCTTTTGCCAGATTGAATGCCATACCTGTGCCCATGACGCCTAATCCAATAAAACTTACTTTCATTGAAATCTCTCCTTTTTGTTTGAAATCATTTCAAGGGCTGAAGAACGGGGAAGTACCTAAGCGTTTACTTTATCCCCTTCCAATGCACCGATGACCGCTTTGACCGCTTCTTTTGGACTTGTTAACACCGGAAGTCCTAATGTGCTCGTTTCAACTTCTGCACATGCCTGCGTGATCTGGGCAAGAATGATGGCTTCGCATCCTCTTTTTTGCAATTCCGCTGCGGCAAGACGATTCAGATGATTATGTTCGTCCTCATGACCAGCCTTCAATTCTGTCATCGCCTGCGTAATAATCTCCGTTTCAACTTCCACTTCCCTGCCCCATTCATTGGCAAGCTTCTCCAATTGGGCTTTTGTTGCGGGTCCGGACGGTGCAGTAGTCGCCACAACGCCGATTTTTGTATAATGAGTAACGGCCTTTTCTAACATTGGGCGATCCACCGCAAAGATCGGGACGGATATAAATGGCTTCACAGCATCCACTACAGGTGTCAGCACAGTGCATGCTACAATAATCGCGTCTACTCCCGCTTCCTGTGCTTTACTGGCCAAATGGACAAAATCCCGAAATGATTTGTCATCGATTCCATTCATTTGGTTGGCATGATACTGGATATTCTCGTCAACAAAATTTAAGACCGTCACTTCTGGTGCCAATTGTTTGAAGGCTGCATTTAAAGGTGGTACAGCATTGCAGGTTGCATGTATAATACCGATTTTCATTTCGATTCTCCCCCTAGTGGTTTCCAGTTTATAGAGTGACCTTTACCTTACTTGAAGTTTTTTTTAGCACATCGATCATTTGACTGATATCTAATACTTTTTCATTGATATTTAATGTATTGCATAACCGGCTGATATGAGGCTGTTTCAACATCGCTTCTTCCAGGACACCATGGTTCCAGAAAACATCCTGCTTATGAGAATCCTGAACGACTCTCTTATTTGCCATCACGATGACGCGTTCAAAGTTATTCACAACAAATTCCATATCATGTGTAATGGTAATGATGGTTTTCCCTTCTTGAACTAATGAATCAATGATGTGCCCTAGTCTTTTAATGGCCAGGGAGTCTTGTCCAGCTGTTGGCTCGTCTAAGATAATCGTATCTGTATCCATCGCAATGACCGAGGCAATGGTGACAAATTTCTTCATGGAATAAGGCAAGTTATACGGATGTATATCTAAGAATGGCACGATTCCTGTCAATTCAGCTGCCTTCATTACATTTTCTTCAATTTTCTCTTGTGAAAATCCAAGGTTTTTAGGTCCGAACCTAATTTCACTTTTTACATTTTCGTGAAAAATTTGATCATCAGGGTTTTGAAAGACATACCCCACCTTTTTAGATATCTGAGCTGTTGTGTAATCTTTTGTATTCAATCCATCAATGATCACATCACCTTGGGTCGGCTTTGTTAATCCATTCATCATTTTGACTGTTGTTGTTTTCCCGGCACCATTTTGTCCAACAATAGCTACTGATTCGCCCTTTTCGAAATTCATGCTGACATTTTCAACCGCTTTAAAACCGTTTGGATAACAATAGGTAACGTCCTTTAAAGTTAAATAGCTCATCATTTCACCCCTTGTAATTCCATCCATTGTTTCATTACTTGAACGGAGTCCCTTTCAGTGATGGGTATTCTTTCTGTATACATATTGTGTTTCCGCATTTGTAAATCCAATAGCGTATACTGGGTTAATCCTAATCCATAGTCCTGTGTATCTTCTTCAGAAAGCACTTCTTCCGTTCTTCCTTGTTTCTTAATCTGTCCATCCTGAAGGACAATCACATAGTCTGCATATTCAGCAATCAATTCGATCTTGTGCTCTACTAAAATAATGGTTTTTCCTTTTTTCTTCATAATATCGATTACCCTGAATATTTCTTCCGTACCTTGTGGATCCAACTGTGATGTCGGTTCATCAAAAATGAGGATATCCGGTTCCATTACGATAATGGACGCTAAAGCGACCCGTTGTTTTTGACCGCCCGACAACTCATTCGGGTTTTTGTGCTGGATATACTCAACCCCCAGCAATGTAATGATGTCTTGTACTTTCTGTTTAATAACACTGATTTCAACTCCTAGATTCTCCAGTCCGAAAGCGATCTCATCAAAAACAGTTTCCTTCACACCACTGATTTGGGTAAATGGATTTTGGAAGACAAACCCCACCTTCTGAGCAAGATCACTTGGATCCCATTCACAAACATCCTTCCCATCTATCAGCACTTCCCCACTTCTATCACCATTAAAAAAATGTGGAATAAAACCTCGGCAAACATTGCAAAGTGTGGTCTTTCCCCCACCATTCACACCGACCAGAGCGTAAAATTTCCCGCTTTCAATCGTAAGATTCAGATCATCCAATACTTTTTCACTTCCAGTAGGATACTGGTATGATAGATTTCTAATCTCGATTCCACTCATAAGAAAAACCTCCAGATCAAGATGGAAACAAATACAATCAATAGTACAACTCTTACCACATGATCACTCTTAGTCTTTTCCAGTTGATGTAAGCTTGTCTTCTTTGTACGGGCAGTGAAAGCCCGGGATTCCAGTGTGATGGCTTTCTCATCTGTGCTTGAGAATGATGATAATATCAGTGGGGTTAATGCCGGTACAAATGCTTTCACCCTTATACTTAGATTCCCTTCCGTTTCAACACCACGGGTTCTTTGTGCATCCATAATCCGTAATAAATGCAGCCTCATTTCCGGAATAATCGTAAGTGCAGATGAAAGGACATAGGTAGCTTTTGGCGAAACTCCTGCTATTTCTAATGCTCGGGATAAATCATTGATTTTTGTAATCTGAAAAAATAACACAATGGCTGATCCCACCGCCAATATTTTGGAGGTTAATTGTAAACTGAAATGGATTCCTTCTTGTTTAATGGAGAAGATGCTCCATGACCATAATATGGTCTCTCCAGGGTAGAAAAATGATTGCAAAAGAAAAATCATGAATACAATCGGTATCAATCCTTTTAAGACGAAGTCTGCGTACTGCTTTGTTTTTCCAGCTGCCATTGCAATAAATAAACATAACACGGGGACTAAATAAGAATAGATATAACCTGGTAACAGTAGCGGGGTCATCATTAAAAAGGCGGCAAACATGAATTTAGTAGTTGGATAGAGATTTAGAATGAAACTTCTCAGTTTTTCCATATGTGTATCTCCCCTTTCATGGTAAGGTTCATTTTTTGCTGATTATAGAAAAATTCCGGTCAATCCTTTCAAGCCCTCTGTTATTCCTGGAATATATTTTCCGAAAGCAGAAACGCGATATAACGGGGTGAGTGATGCAGTGACCTCAGATTCCTCAGCATGTTCACCCCGTGTTTTTTTAAGCTCCTATTTTAGTACTTCTATTATTATTGTTCATCGTAAGATATAAGTGACCATACTTTTGTTTAGACAGGTATTGATCTGACATCTTACGAACAATCATATAGGCAACTAAAATCGAGAGAATTTTATCAATACTTTCAACAAATATCTTTTGTGTAAAAACGGATGTCCATATTTCTTTGCCTGAAGCTAAAAGTACGGCAGTGATTGTATCTGATCCAGTTCCTGAAGCTCCACCAAAGACAATAACCGTGGTCGGGGTAGCGATTAAGATGGCAACGATTGCAACAATAAAGCCTGTAAAAGCGACCTTCCAAACATTTTTTGTCAGCCCCTTTTTGGCCATGAGACCTACTACAATCCCTGAAGCCATGGCAACCGGCATAAACGCCAGCTGAGTAGGGTTGAATATCCCGAATATCAGTTTTGAGACGCCTCCAGTTACTGCTCCAACCCAAGGACCGGCTACCATCGCAACAATCATCGTGCCGATTTGATTTAAGAAAAGAGGGATCTTTAATAATTCAACCAATTCTCCAGCAACTACATTGACGGCAACACCAATGGGAATGAGCAATATGGAAATAAGCGTAAAATCCTTTTTTATACTTTTCATGTATAGTCCTCCTTTTATATGGGTTTTCTAAGATTTCATTTCTTCAAATTTTCCTTGCTCATGAGCAGCATCCAAACGGTTGCTGCCAGCCTCTTTCTCTCCAGGATGAGGATGAAATTTTTTATACATATCAGTGAAATAGGGTTCAACTTCATTCGCCCATTGAACACTTGCCCGGCTTTTTTGAAGAAGGGATTCCTGTTTTTCTTTTACTGATTGGAGTACCGCCTCTTCATCGAATGAAACCATTTTACGATTCTTGAGAATCCATTCTCCCTTTACCATCACTGATTCAATCGAACTCCCATTTTCGTAATACACAAGCTGAGAAATTACATCGGCATTCACTGTTAAAGCAGATGAGCGCTTGTTTAGTAAAACAAGGTCCGCTTCATAATCCTGTTTAATTTTTCCCCGCTTTTTCTCTTCGCCTAATATGTGTGCTCCCCCAACTGTCGCCATTTTAAGGACATCTATCGGCTGCAGCCATTCATGGAAATTGGGATGTTCTTGCCGGCTGTGCATAACAGCTATCCTCATGGCTTCAAAAAGGTTATGGGAGATTCCGCAATTGGAGGAATCCGTTCCTAAGGCCACGTTGATTCCATCTTCAAGATAGGATGATACGTTCGCTCTCCCGCTGCCAAGCATCATATTACTGACTGGATTATGAACAAAGGAAACCCCATGTTCAGCTAACATCTCTGCCTCATCATCTTCAATCCAAATGGAATGGGCGGCGGACAACTTTCTCGAAAGTAATTGTTGATCCCGCAGTCTGCCGAGTATGCCGCCCGAAAACGCCGAATCCCCGACTTTCTTTTGAATTCTTGTTTCGAGAAGATGTGTATGAACACATGCCCCTCTTTGTTCACTCAATTCCTTACATAACGCGAGCATTTCCTCGGAACAACGCTGCGGAGCATTTGGACCGACTACTATTTGAATTCGATTATTTTTATCATGCCACTTTTCGAAAAGAGAGTTATAAAACGCTCTCATTTCAACCACTGATATCGGTGTTGCTTGGTCCAGTTTTCGCTTTGTATCGATCGGCAACTCAACTGGAAGAAAATGATGATCAGGAATATCATGCATCATGGGAGCGAATCCGACTCTAATGGATGATGCTTCGTATGCTTTAAGGGCTGCTTCTGATCTTCTGATATGAGGAAAATGGTCAATGCAACTGGTCACACCGCTTTTAATCATGTCTATTACACCTAAAAGTACTGCATTGTAAATATCCTCATCATCAAGTGAATAACCATATGCTGTTGTATAAAGGGACCACATTTCTAATGGAAGATTGCTGGTTGTTCCTTTTAACAGATTCGAATAGGAATGATAATGAGCATTCGTCATACCAGGCATGACGATCATTTCAGATCCATCGATTGTTTCATTTACGTGAATTGTTGGTTCACTCCCAGGGAGGTGTGGGATGACTTCTTTTATGCGTCCATTTTCCACACATACACTGCCCTGAATGATACCTGACTGGTCATCCATCGTAATGATGGTGGTGTTTTTAATGAGAGTTGACATGGAGTCACCCCTTCAATGAATAATTTTCAAAATATTAAGATAACTAAGCGCGTAAAAAGATTTATTTTTGTGTCTCTGCATAGTTTGTTTCCAGAGTAGAAATTCGTTCTGCAAAACGTCGTGCCACTGTCTCTCCATCTACATCCATCAGAATGGATGTATTTGATTCTGAATGACCCCACTGTCCTGTAAACTCAGTGACCGTCTGACCGGCTGTAAGTTCTCCTTTTGTCTCGATTGAAACAAAAGCTGGCTGGACCTTAAAGAGTTCTGGCCAAAGGGCATAAGCTACGGCTGGGACATCATTAAAGAAAACGCCTGTCTCCGTTTCTGACGATTGCTTGGCGGCAATGTAAGCCTTGCGCCGAAATTCAGCGGCCTCTAATAGGAAAGTTCCTGGTCGCGTATTCGCATACCTGATACGTTCAAGGTTTTCGTGTGAGATTCTCACTTTTGTACATACATCGAGACCTACCTGTACGATTGGGGCACCAGAATTGTATATCACCCTTGCTGCCTCGGGATCAGTTGCCAGATTGAAGGACGCCACTGGGGAATAGTTCCCGGCAACACGGACTGCGCCACCCATGACAATGATCCTTTTCACTTTCTGCGCGATACCAGGGTCTATAGATAGAGCCAGAGCCACATTGGTTAATGGACCTATCGCTAAAATAGTGATCTCGTTTGGTGCTTCGTTACAGCGCCTCACAATCTCCATGGCTGCAAACTCCCCGGCTTCTGATACGGTAGGGGCTGGGGCCTCGACTCCACCAAAACCATTATTGCCGTGAATATGCTTGGCAAATTGCGGTTGACGTATGAGGGGCCTGCTTGCTCCCCGGTAAACGGGGATATCCGTCCTGCCTGCTAATTCAAGTAATGAAAGGGCATTATGAGTCGCAGTCTCCACCTCAATATTTCCATGTACTGTTGTCAAAGCTTCAATATGCATTTCCGGTGACGCAAGTGCAAGATAGATTGCGGCAAGGTCGTCTACCCCCGGATCCGTGTCAATAATTACTCTTTCCATCATCATGTTAACTCCTCCTATTCTCTTTTATAAGAATATCAAGACACATATCAGCACTAACTCCTTACTGTAATAAGGTTTCGGTCCCAACGCCTTCGATACTCTTTTTCTATTAAAACTAAACCAATTGAGAGTTTCTTTCTCTGTCTACCCCTTCGCAGAAGCGACGTGTTTTGTCCTCGTCAACCGGGTTCGTCATAATATCATCCACTTTCGCCCCATATCCAAAGACAGCTCCATCCGCATATTTGAGCAGATTGGCGGTTTCGACTTTCATTCCACTGCCGATAATGATTGGAACATCAGGGACTGCATTCCTTACCGCCTCTAAATTCTCAATGGAAGGAGGTTGAGCTGATTCCTCACCCGCAAGAATGATAGCGTCCGCCATTCCACGATAGGCAGTATCACGAGCCAAGACATCAATAGGACGAGCCGCTAAAGGAGCAGCATGTTTTGTTTGGATATCTGCGAAAATCTTGACTTTATTCTCTAAACCAAGAAATTTACGATATCTTGCTACCAAGTGCGCCGTACCGTTAATAAGACCCTGATCGGTTACGTATGCATCTGTCAGGACGTTAAGTCTGATAAAATCAGCCCCTACTGTTCCAGCAACTGCTAAAGCAGATTTCCACGAGTTTCTCAGGATATTAATCCCCATTGGAAGCTTCACTTCACGGCGAATTTCGTGAGCAATCAATGTCATCGCTGCTACTGTTTCAGGTTCCTCTGTTTCAGGGTAAAATGGGTAGTCATTAAAGTTTTCTACCATAACTGAGCTGGCTCCGCCTTTTTCAAGACTTTTTGCATCACGGATGGCAGCTTCTAATACATGGTCGATATTCCCTTCATATAGGGGGGATCCTGGCAGCGGACCTAAGTGAACCATTCCTAATACTGGTTTTTCGACACCGAACATATTTGCAAATGAGGTTTTCATACTATTTTTCTCCTCCTTTTAATGTTGATCATGTTCCTACTAGGGGGTAAATTCTTAAACTCTCAATCCATTATTCTATTCCATGAACGAATGGGCAGTTGGAAGGGAAGGCATTTATTCTTTGACTCCGGTTGAAGCCATCCCTAAGTCGATTTCGTCCATAGAGAGTGCAACATCGGCATCCATGCTTGGTGCCCGAAGCTGAGAAGTGAGTCCGCCATCAATGGCTAAGACATGACCCGTGATGTATGAAGCATCAGGTGAAGCTAAGAAACGGACTCCATGACCAACATCTTGAGGCATTCCAAGCCTGCCAAGTGGAATGAGAAGGTCAGGAGAGGATTCCTCCCCGACTGCTGTACGGTTTTCAACCTCTATGGCGCCTGGCATCACAGCATTCACCCGGATTTTCCATGGAGCCAGATCAAGTGCCATTGCTCTTGTAGCGGCCTCAATGGCCCCTTTCGTCGCATCGTAAGCGACACGATTCCGATGCGCGCGCGTTGCTCCACCAGAACTCATATTGATGATGACCCCGCCCTCCCCCTGATGGACCATTGCTCTTGCCGCCATTTGGCTACAGTAGTATAGTCCATTAAGGTGTACATTCATGAGGTTCTCCCACATAGGGAAGTCCGTTTTTAGAAAGTGTCTTTCCGAGAGCGGTCCGTGACCAATACCAGCATTGTTAACAAGCACATCTATACCTCCTTGGAAATGACGTGCTTCCTCAAAGAGGTTTTTCACATCTTCACTTGACGCTACATCCGTATAGACGAATAGACCTTCTCCTCCAGATTCAATGATCTCCTCCACACAGCGCTCGCCCGCTTCAGGATCAATATCAGCAATGACCACCGATGCACCGGTCTCTGCGAAAGCCAGGGCAATTCCACGTCCAACCCCCTTAGAGCCGCCAGTCACGATCACACGTTGCTTTTTTTTATCACTCATTGTTTATACACCTCATTCAAATTTAGTTATCCAATTCCGTTTGGATAAGACTCTTTCGCAAATGACTTCTCTATTACTACAAAAATTTAAAACTGCTAAACTACTGACTTACAAAACACAAAGCATGTAAGCCTTTTCATTTAATTGCAAACACCACCTGGATAGTTAAAGAAGGTAAGGTAATCCTACTTGGACTGTTTCGCTAACGCTGACTCCTCTGCCAATTCAATCGTTGTATAATCCTCCAATGTATCAGAAAACCAGTATTGTAAGTCTGCTTCTCTTTCATGAACATAAACAGGTTCCCCGTTAACCAGTTTCAAAGGTATATCATGTCCGGGTACTAAAATACTGTTCTCCCTTTTTTTCCATAAACTCCATAAGTAATCGATAGAATGCTGGCTATCTGAGAGATTCAGTGTCATATCGACGTTTCTTGATAAAAGCTCCGCCCTATTCTTAGCGGCATCCCCGCTAAATATCAGATCATAATCCCCATTGTCTACGGTGTACGCCAAATGACCTGGTGAATGTCCTTTCGTTTGATGCGCCACAATTCCTGGAACAATTTCTTCAAGGTCGTTGACCAACCTTATTTGTGAAGAAGAATTTAATTCTTTCACATACAATTCAGGAACATGCCAACCTCCAGGTGGTTCGTTTATTGCCCAATCCATATCCACCTTCCCCACTACAATGGTCGCGTTGGGGAACATAGTCCAATTAACACAATGATCCCAATGCGTATGTGTCAATAAAACCATAGAGATGTCACTTGGAGATATACCTCTGGCTTCGAGTTTATCTAATAGTAAAGGCCTGACACCGAAGCTGCCGACATCGATAATAATGTGTTGGTCATGGTGGGACAATAACGTGACTGTACTCCATCCCAGCCCCCCATGAGTGGATGACTTTCCGGGAAACCCTTGAATAAATATGTTGTAGTCGTACATTCCAATCCCCTTTCATCGTTGTTATTGAGTTGGATACCTTGAATGAGATTTAATGTTAATCCATTCAATTAGTTTAGATTTACATGATCTGTAAGAGAATAAATAAATCTTTTAAAAGACTATTCCTGGAAACGTTTCCACAAAACCTCCTAGAAACCTATTTCATTTTTAATTTACGAGTTGGATATCATTCAGAAAATGAAAACGTTGTTTATAGGGCTTCTTGCAGCTGCCTGTACATAATAGGGTCATTCTGGAGCTGATAATAGCACAAAAACTTTGATGTTTAGTTTAGTTGAGTGGATAATACTTATTCATCCAAAAAAAATTTGATTTAAATAATGTGGAAACGTTTCCACTTATTTAAATCAAATTATACATACTTAGTAAACCACTTTCAATGATTTTTTTGAAAATTTATAAAATTATATTCATTTATCCTGAATCTCCAAATGTCTTTTAATTATTTGCTTCTCTCTCCATTGTTGACTCCCTTTCAATAAGAGTCGGATAAAAGAGGACAGTTTCTTTGATTATTTGTTTTTCCTTTATTGCTTTCACCATGATTTCGATAGCCCTTTGACCCATTTCTTTAATTGGCGTTCGTATAGTCGTAAGCATAGGATATAAGATTTCCGCATATTGAGAATCATCAAAACCAACAACTGACAATTGCTCGGGAATTCTAATATTCAGCTCCCTTGCAGCTTTGTAGACACCAACAGCCACACTGTCGCTAACCGCAAAGATTGCCGATGGCCTATCATTTTTTTGCAACAATCTCATTGCATTTTTATAACCGCTTTCAATATAAAACTTGTCAAAAATCACATAATCGTCCTTTATAGGAACGCCTCTTTCATTCAAGGCTAACTTGTACCCTTGGTGCCTTTCGATGGATGCGTAAGTTTCAGGATCCCCGCCGATAAAGGCAATATCCTTATGCCCTAAATCCAGAAGATGTCTCATCGCTTTATATGCTCCATCAACATTATCAACTATGATCTCATTTAGAATTAATTTCGGGAATTTCCCCCCTAATATGACCACTGGCAGCTCAGGATAGTTTTCCTTCAATTCTTCTATATTTCCATCATCAGCCTCTGGAGATGAAAAGATGATTCCATCGACTCCTTTAGCAATCAGTAGGTGTATATACTCTGCTTCTTTCTGCAAATTGTTATCTGTATTACATAAAAAGATGTTAAATCCATGACTATTTGCTCGATCCTCTATTGTTCTAGTCAGATCTGAATAAAAAATATTCTTTATATCAGGTATGATTAAACCAAGAGTTAATGTTTGTTTCTTCTTCATTGCAGCAGCTACCAGACTTCCTTGGTAGTTAAGCTTCTTAACTGCATTAAGAACCTTTTCTTTCGTTTTTTCACTTGTATACCCGCTCTTATTAAGAACTCTTGACACTGTGGAGATTGAAACATTAGCTTCTTTTGCAACTTCCTTTATTGTTACCAATACTGACACATCCTTATGGAAACGTTTCCTCTTTTTTTACCAGTATTATAATTCTACTATAATTCTACAAAATTTGTCGATTTCCTTTTATTGATAAGTGAACAAATGTAAAAATACCCCTATCTTCTAAATGAATTTACATGATAGTTATACATATTGGGGTGTATGTTCATGATCATCCGTTAAGCTGACAGTTACATGAACAGTTACCTCTTTACTTAGGTCACTATCCCACCCCATATGAATACATATGAAAGGGAGGAGGAATGACCAATATGATTCTTAAGATGATTGACTTGAGTTTAATGGCTGAACACCTGCCTGTTCATAAAGCTGAATTGGATAAGTTAGCCTCGTATATATGTACCATTCAAAACCCGGAGATCAAAAAGGCTGCGACAGAGCAGTACATGATTATGCAAAACCACGTGAAAGTAATGATTGCGCTTATGGATCCTGTTCAAAATGAAACGATCAGTATTGAGGACCTCCATAAGTGGGACCCTGTTCCATTTAACTGTCAACAAAAATATACAAGCATGAGCCAGGAGAATATCCTAAAAGAACTGGCCACTACTGCCGAATCCATGGCGAACAAAAACTTCAACTCTGGGCTAAGAATGAAAGCTGAAAATGTCCGCAACATTCATATTCATATGGCCCTGCAGCAAAGCACGATGCTTAACCGTTACAATGCCCTAATGGATAAATTCATCAAAGATACAGCCCCTGTAAGTTCGAGAAAAGAGCAGGAAGAAACGATGGAGACATTTAGAAAGATGTTTCACCTTTAAAGGAAGCACGGGGACGGTTCCCGTGCTTCTTTCTTTAAAACGTCGCAGTATTATTCGACTGATCTGCCTTCACACAATCAATCGCAATCACAAGAGCCAGAATCATCGTCTCCATCTCTTCCTCCAGTATCTGCACCCTGTAACTGTCGCCCCAACTGAACCATTTCTTGCCTACTTCACCAACGACTCTCCCCTGATGTAACACCTGAAAGTCCATATCCATCCAGTTTCCTTCCACTTCAATGCCTGCCGCATCAATAGAATACTTGGCCTTCAGAAAGGATAATTCTTTCTTGATCGTCACGACCTCTTCACTATTCACCTCAACAAAGAACGTCGGCAGAAAGCTCAACACCTTTTTCGTGATCAGGGCCACTTCTTCCCGGTCCTGATTCATGATGGAGAATGTCTTCGGGACCTTCATGAAGCTTCCTTCGACATAATAGACGTCCTGCTCGTCCTGGTCCTTTACGGTGAATTTTTCACTGAGACTGAACACTTTCTGTTTGATGTAAAGCTGTTTCATATCAGTTCCCCCATTTTACGTCTTTCCTTTATATACGATTGAGATGGGGATAAGTTCCAGTCATTCCTCAACATTTTACCTACTCCACATAAAAAAGCCATCCCTCACAAAAGGAATGGACCATACTCTCTCTTTATCTCTCACACGCCCAGTCATCTTTATCCCGGTCATGCTTCGATGCATAAGCAGGATGATCGGAAGGGACTCCATCCGGATAAACTTTTCTCAGTTCGGTACAGTTTTGATAGTACTCTTGTTGTTGGGCAGCTGCCGGTTCTTCCGTTGTTGCACTTGAGCTGGATTTAGAAGTTGTAGATGCTGTCGTTGTCTTCTTTTCTTCCTTTGGATCCAGGTCCCCTTTAGTGGTGCCATTTTCACCGTAAGCCCAGAGGCCCGTTCCATTCTCCCTTGCTTCCCGGGCGAATTTCACGAAGTACTCGCTGTATTTGACATCCGGATTATAGGTCGACGGCTCTGCATATCCGTTTAACACCAGGTCGGCATTGAACATCTTGGTCCGGATCTCTTCTTCGTCCATGTCATCCTTAGGAATCTCAAGCCAAATAAGACGCAGGGAACGATTGTACCGGTCCGTTTCCGACACATCTTTTTGTAACCAGACCGTCTTGCCTTCTAACTTTTCCGTCGTATAGTTACTTGCTTCTTTTCCGTATTCTTCTGTTCTCGTTGTGGATTCCGGGGTGTTGACGCCTATGAACCGGACTTTTCTTCCATCCTTCAATTCGACTGTATCGCCATCTACCACTCGGGAAACCAGCACTTCTTCCAATCCGAATGTCTCGGAAAGCTCTTGTTGCTCTTTCTCAGCTTTTGCTTTTTCCTTTGCCGCCGTCTCTTCTTCTTCCTTGGCTTTCTTCTCTTCTTCCGCTTTCTTTTCTTCCTCTGCTTTTGGCTGTTGGTCGGCTTCATTCTCAGCATTCTCAGTAGCTACTTGATCCACTTGATCTGATGGAGATGCACAGCCCCCGAGGATAATCCCGAGAATCCCGATTGTTATCAACCCACTTGAAAACATCCTTCTGACTTTTCTCTTTTGAGAAGTTTGGTATAAACCAAACACCACAATCAATAGTCCCACCCATGCTGCAGGCGTCATCATCGCCATGAGCAAGGTGAGAATGACGGCGATGGCAGCCAAGATCATAGGTAATCCTTTCATTTCAGCACCTCATCACATTTTTTCGTTCAAACCGTTCACGATTCCCTTCGACTGACCGCAAAATTTTTAACAGATTAGTATATTAATTGTATTATAAAATGGCTTATTTATCAGATAATATCGCAATTTAGTGAAGGTTTTTCTGTACGAGCAGAAAAAAAGAATGCAAAAAGGGATCAGTCCCCCAACTTTCAGGCAGATCCCTAAAACGCATCTTTCACCTTCCCAAACGATTCATTTTATTATGTTGTTTTCTTTTCACCCATGTTAAGAAAAACAGGTCTGTCCGCCTACTAAAATAGATAGAATCCGCTCAAAATCTTTCTCACTTATTGAAAAATTCAAATAAAAATGGTCTTTTGTCCCGGGGATGAGTCCCCTCCTCTTCCTCCCTCTATTTACATTCATTTACAACACGTTAAAAGTGGGCTCCTATAATATGAACTGTTCGATTCAATAGATTCATGAAGGGAGTCATCCACATGACGAATGAGAGATCAATGGAAAATTGGATTCAAAAGCTGAATGAAGAGACCTTATATAAAGGGGTCGACCGCCGCAACTTCCTTCAAGGGGCGGGTAAAGTAGCTGGCATTTCCCTGGGGATGGCGATTGCTCAATCGATGGGCGGTTGGTCTGCCTCGGCAGAAGAAGCCGGATTTCAGGATTTCCCTTTTTCACTTGGGGTAGCTTCCGGTGACCCACTCCCGGATGGTGTCGTATTATGGACACGTTTAGCCACTGACCCTCTTAATGGTGGGGGCATGCCTGACCGCAAGATTCCAGTGAAGTGGGAAATCGCGAAAGATGAACATTTCCGCCGCATTGTGCAGCGCGGTACGGAAATGGCAAGTCCGTCCCTCGCTCACTCCGTTCATGCCGAGGTAGGGAACCTGGAAGCAGGAACGGTGTACTATTACCGGTTCAAAGTCGGTAAGGATTTTAGCCCGATCGGAAGGACGAAAACCCTTCCTGCCCTGAATGCAGACGTCTCAAGTCTGTCCTTTGCCTTTGCTTCCTGCCAGCAATATGAGCACGGCTATTATACGGCCTATAAGCATATGGCCAAAGAAGATCTTGATCTCGTTTTCCATCTTGGAGACTATATTTATGAATACGGCCCGAATGAGTATGTAGCTAAATCAGGAAATGTACGAGACCATAAAGGTCCTGAAATCCGCACGTTGGAGGACTACCGCAACCGCCATGCCCAATACCGGACGGATGCGGACCTGCAGGCGGCACATGCGGCTTTTCCATGGGTGGTGACTTGGGATGATCATGAGGTGGAAAACAACTATGCCGACATGATTCCTGAAAAAGGCCAGTCTGTGGAAGAGTTCGTGAGAAGGCGTGCCGCAGCCTACCAGGCCTACTACGAGCATATGCCGTTAAGGAGATCTTCCATGCCTCATGGAGTCGACATGCAGCTCTACCGTCAGTTCTCATACGGGAACTTGGCCAATTTCATGGTGCTCGATTCCCGTCAGTATCGTTCCGATCAGGCAAATGGAGATAAAAGCTCTCCCCAGACGGAAGAATCCCTGGATCCTTCCCGCACGTTGTTGGGCCGCGAACAGGAACAATGGGTTCTGGATCATCTCGGCAACTCCAATAGCTCCTGGAATGTACTGGCCCAGCAAATCTTTTTTGCTAAAAGAAATTATGGTCCAAGCCCTGATCAACCTCGTTACAGTATGGATGGCTGGGATGGCTACACACCTGCAAGGGAACGCATCACGGCATTTGCCCGTCAGAAAAACATGGATAACCTGATTGTCCTGACAGGAGATGTACATGCGAACTGGGCATCCAATATCCTGGCAGACTTTGACGACCCTTCTTCCCGCATGCTTGGAGCAGAGTTTGTCGGTACATCGATCACATCAGGCGGGGACGGCGCAGACAAGCGGGCTGACACGGACCGCATTCTTGCCCAGAATGAACATATTAAATTCTTCAACGATTATCGCGGATATGTCCGCTGCCATGTCACGCCGACCCAGTGGAAAGCCGATTATCGTGTCGTTCCATTCGTTTCGAGTCCAGGAGCGGATATTTCTACCAGAGCCTCCTTCGTGTACGAAAAAGATGCAGAAGGACTGAAGGAAGTGTCAACGTCAACCGTTCCAGAAGGGAAACCTCTGTCTTCTGAGGTAGAAGAGGATCGTCATGAAGCGCATGCCCGCGCCCATAAAAAACAAGCCCAAAAAGGCAAGCATATGCAAATGAACTAGCACCAAGGAGGCTGATGCCATGAAAGATCGCAACCAACAGGTGATCGGACACTTGGAAGAGCTGAGGAGCCGCGCCATTAAAATCGTACTCGCCTTTATCGGTTTCCTGATAGTGGGGATGGCTTTTATGAAACCGATCTATGGATGGCTGATCAGGGATATAGACATGAAGCTCGCGATTCTCGGACCTAGTGACATTTTATGGGTGTACCTGATGATCGCATCTGTGTTCTCAGTCGCAGCCACCATTCCAGTCGCTGCCTATCAAATTTGGCGGTTTGTCTCGCCGGCTCTGAGTGCAGCAGAAAGAAAAGTCACGTTACGCTTCATACCCGCCTTGTTCTTTCTGTTCATTTTCGGCATTGGGTTCGGCTATTTCCTACTTTTTCCGATCGTCCTGAACTTCTTGACCACCCTGTCAGCCGACCAATTTGAAACGATGTTCACAGCGGAGAAATACTTCCGATTTATGTTACACCTGACCCTGCCTTTTGGATTATTATTCGAAATGCCTTTAGTCATCGTCTTTCTGACCGTACTTGGCATTTTGGATCCTTCCAAATTAAAAAAATCAAGAAGGGTCGCCTATTTCTTGCTGATTGTCATTTCCGTGGTGATTACACCGCCGGATTTCCTTTCCGATGTATTGGTCATCCTGCCGCTCCTCCTTTTATATGAAATCAGCATCACCTGCTCAACCATGGCTTATAAGAAAAAGGCTTCCCCTTCTGCGGAGTCAAATGCAGGTCAAGAGAATGTTGCTCTATAAAGGAAGAGACTTGAATGAACACACCATGAACAGAAGAGGCTTCTAAGCGGGATCGGCACATCCGTGTTCCCAAGCACATTCCATTAAACCGACAGGAGGAGAAACCTATGCTTACAAATATCGGAATCCCTGGATTAATTCTCGTACTGGTAATCGCCCTGATCATCTTTGGCCCGTCAAAACTACCGGAAATCGGACGTGCATTCGGAACGACCTTAAAGGAATTTAAAAGTGCTACGAGCGATTTAGTCAATGGAAATGATCAAGAAAAGAGTACCTCAAGAGGCGAAAGTCAACGACTGACATCTGTGGAAAAAGACAAACAGCATACAGGCAGCTGACCCGACACATCAAAAACCGCCCAGAGCTTCTTAGCCTGGGCGGTTTTCGATGTTGGGTATCCAGTTCTCTAACTGTGACCGTTCTCTTCTTTCCCTTTCAAATAGTTTTCATATACTTCCCTTGCCTTATCCGCTCCTGGCATTTCTTTCGTTATTCTTTTATGTATTTCACTTACCAGATAAAGCCCCCTGAACAAACAACCTGCAATGATACCGAAAGCCAGGATGCCGCTTATCCAGGGTCCGGATATAAACAAGACCATACCTAGTAAACTTGCTAAAAAAATCGATAATATCAAGTACAAACGAATATATCCCCCTTCTCTCTAAGCATTAGTTCCTCTAGGATCGCGAGCAAGAAAGACAGATCCCTTGACCTAAAAGGAAAAAGGGTACCGTCCCCACTTTATCGGGAGTAAAAAAACAGTCACCCCATAAAAGAATAACTGTCTCTTAATCTCCTACATGCTACCCCCACGATGCTTCACTCTATAAAGAATAGAAGCAAACAGATTGGCCAAAAAGAATAACGGGTTCCCCTGCATATTCCCAAGAAGGCTCAGTTCACCGGCATTCATGTCATCATACATCTCTCCCTGTTTCTTTCCTTTCAATCGATTCTTTTCCTCTTCAGCTTTTAAAGCGATCAAGAAGCAATATTGCATAGGTAAGATCAACAGGGAAATCAATACATATAAACCGATAACAGCTAGAAAGATATACAATTCCAATTTGACTGCCTCCTTAAATCCATCACTGTTTTTATTCCTTATATATGTATACGTTTAAATGGATTGGAAAGTTTCGTTAATGGGGAGCACAGGGACGGTTCTGCTGCTTCCCAATCATTGAAAAAAGAAGCAAGGGAGCCCCCTTGCTTCATTCTTTACTTCAAACTCTCCGATAACTCGGTGAATATTACCCCTAGCGCATAAGCACCTGCATCGGGATGACCGAGGCTTCGTTCCCCAACGGTACCTGCTCGTCCCATCCGCGCAACAATATCCTTGGTTTTCTCGGCTCCTTCTACAGCGGCGGCTGCTCCTTTTTCAAACGCAGTCTTGAAGTCATCCCCGTTCGCTGAACTTGCCGACCAAGAGTCAGCACATGGAACGAGTGCATCCACGAGGGTTTTGTCGCCGACCTCTGCTCCTCTGCCGAAGGATCTCTCGCCAGTATCCTGGATTCCCTTCACCGCGGCCTGCAGCATGTCCGCGAATTCTTTCACGGTCAGTTCGGTTCGATCTTGCGCCGCTTTTCCTGCCGCACGGAACGCAGATCCCCAGATTGGACCGGAAGCACCGCCGCAATATTCCATGATGACCATGGAACTTGCATCCAGGAAGCTGCCGATTGTGAGATTTTCTTGACTAAGGATGTCTTTCCACTCCCGCTTCAATTGCTTAAAGCCTTTAGAGACGCTCATCCCGAAATCCCCGTCTCCGGCATGTGAATCCAATTCACAGAAAGGTACTTCATTCTTGATGATGATGTCGCTCATTTTATCCACGAGGTAGATCACGTTATCAAGTGTTGCCTTATTATTCTTGATCACAGCGTTCTCTTCCGATGTCTCCACTTCGAAGGAGACTGGTTTCTTTTCCTCACCTTCCTCCAGGTCGATGTACTCCACACCCGGTACCGGTCCGTCCACCCTGAACGCAGGCGCTGTACTTTCACTGGATAGCAATGTTTTCAACTCTTCATCAAGCTTCATCACCGTCAGGGAAGCCCCTGCCATATCGATGCTCGTCATGTAATTGCCGACAAAGGCTCGGTTAATCTGAATTTTTTTATCCGCCAAAATCCGGGTGACGGAATGATTGAAAAGATAGAGTTCTTGCAGTGGCGTTCCTCCAAAGCCGTTTACAAGGACCACGATCTCGGAAGCATCTCCCTCTTCCATTTTCAGATCCTTCAGAAGGTCGTTGACCATCCGCTCTGCCAGTTCGTCTGCAGACGCCATTTTTTCCCGTCTTGTCCCAGGCTCACCGTGAATCCCGACACCATATTCGATTTCGTCGTCAGCCAATTTGAACGTCGGAGCTCCACTAGCTGGGACG
The DNA here is from genome assembly GCF_002563655.1 of Bacillus sp. es.034. GTDB lineage: Bacteria > Bacillota > Bacilli > Bacillales > Bacillaceae_B > Rossellomorea. Next base: position 82,112 of record NZ_PDIY01000001.1, read on the forward strand.
GTGCAGGATGTCAGTGCGAATCCGATGCTGCGGACATTTTCAGCCGCCTTCTCCGCCACTTCTTTGACTTCCTTCAAGCTTCTACCTTCTTCAGCCGCCGCTCCCGCAATTTTATGTACCAACACGGTTCCCGCGACACCGCGGCGTCCCACGGTATAAAGACTGTCTTCCACGGCAATATCATCTTCCACTTTGACATATTCCACAGGGATGCCGTCCTCTGAAGCCATGTGAGCCGCATTTTTAAAATTCATGATATCCCCGCTGTAATTCTTAATGACCAAGAGGGCTCCCTTTTTACCGGCCGTCGCTTTAATCGCCTGATACACCTGAATCTGTGAAGGCGACGCAAACACATCCCCGCACACAGCTGCATCGAGCATCCCTTTCCCAACTAGTCCAGCATGTGCAGGCTCATGTCCACTTCCTCCGCCGCTGATCAACGTGACCTTCTCTTCATTCAAATCCTTTTTCTTCATCACCTTATACTTCTTCATAAACTCAAGCTCCGGATGAGCCATGGCCATCCCATTGCACATCTCCACGACCAAATCTTCAGGTTCATTCATGACTTTCTTCATTCATAACTCCTCCTTCAGTTTTGTGATTGCTCAAATTATCTCACTCTCCACATTAAAACGAAAGCAAGAAGCATGGGGACGGTTCTGTTGCTTCCTCTAGATGAAAAAAAGAAGTACGAGCATCGTTCCTGCTTGTTCAAACATGGTAAGATGATATTATCAGAATTTTAAAAATCATTTAGATGAGTAACAAAAAATTGAATGACCTAGGAGAGATGATGATGATATTCCTATGCATGGGCTATTTCAACTCTGAAAAAATGGATGCACGTCCAAGTGCGGAGATTGAAGCGGTGATGGCTGAATGCCAGCCGCACACGGAGAAATTGTATGAAACGGGGAAGGTGCTCCTTGATGCAGGTCTGGAATCTGAGATCAAAAACTTGCGCCGGGTGGACGGGAAAGTCATGGTAACAGATGGGCCGTTTACAGAATCGAAAGAGATGATCGGCAGCGTCTTCATTTTTGAAGCAGAAGACATGGATGAAGCGATCGAGCTTGCTTCTATTCATCCGACGACGCAATTGAATATAGGAGAAGAATTTGGGTGGCGCATCGAGATCCGTCCTGTTCATTTTTTTAAGAATGATAAGTGAGTTACTAAGTAAATCGATTCATATTTTTCTAAAAGAATGACCGTTTTGATCAAGGAGTGGATGATATGACGAATGGAACGAGTTTCGTTCAGGACGTTCTTGAAACGTACAAACGCGCCGTCTACGAAAGCGATGTTGAAAAATTCCTATCTATCTATTCGGCAGACGTACATATTTATGACTGCTGGGGAAACTGGGAGTGTAAGGGCCTTTCTTTATGGAAGAATAGTGTGACAGAGTGGTTTAATGGTTTGAAGGAAGACGGATATTTACTACAAGTGGATATGAATGATTTAGTTATTGAGGAAAATACGAATGTTGCATTTGCTCATTGTGCTGTGACTTACTCTGCTTTCAGGGGAAATTCCGAAGAGAAGGATCGTCAAATGACCAACCGTTTCACATTTGGCTTAAAAAAAGAGAACGAATCTTGGCTTATCACACACGAACATTCTTCATTGCCAATCGATATGCAAACTGGAAAAGGGATCTTCAACGTAAAATAATAGAATTGGTAGAGAAAAATAGTGCATTTCTTCAAGAAGGAGAAGTGCCTTTTTTTATGAAATGTATGAAAGAATGTGAGTTCAAAAGGGAAAGGGAGAAATGAACATGAATGACCTTACATTGATTGACACATACAAAAGCTTCCTACAAACATATTCTCATGAGCAGCTAAGGTATATACCCGAACAAGGGGTCTGGTCTATCGGCCAAATGTATGACCATCTACTTGTCGTGGCTCATGAGTATCTGGACAGTGTTGAAGCCTGTGCGCTGGCTCGTGGAGAGCAAACGCAGGGGAAAACAGAGTTTGGTGACTATTTATTTAACATTGGTGGATTCCCGCCTATTAAAATCACATTACCACCCGAACTTAATGCTGCCCCGGACAATACAAAATCGAAAGAGGATATTAGACGAGAGCTTGATCAACTAATGGAGCGAATGAAAGAGTTGAAAATGAAGGTAGATGAAATCAATCCAAACTACAAGCAGGAGCATGGAGGCTTTGGATGGCTGAATGCCCAGGAATGGTTTGACCTCGTTGCCATGCATTTCCGTCATCATCTGAGGCAGAAGTATGAGTTAGATGGTGTATGGGTGAAGCATGGAGACGGTTCTGATGCTTCCATATAATAAAAAAAGAAGCAAGGGAACCGTCCCCTTGCTTCCTTCCTTCACTCATAAATCCCTTTCAGGACTTTCGCTGGTACTCCTGCAGCCACTACATTTTCAGGAACGTCTTTCGTGACAACCGCTCCAGCAGCAATGACAGAATTGTCCCCGATTGTGACACCAGGCAGGATCGTGGCATTAGATCCGATCCAAACGTTCTTCCCTAACGTCACCGGTGACGCGAATGTGGTGTTCCTCGTCTCCAGAGGCAACCCATGATTCAGTGTCGCAATCGTGACATTCATGCCGATCAGTGAACCGTCTCCGATGTGAATGCCGCCCCTGTCCTGGAACGAACACCCTGTGTTGAAGAACACATTTTTTCCGATATTAATGTTTTTCCCAAAGTCCGTATAAAATGGCGGGAAGCACATGAACGACGAATCCACTTCGGTTCCGGTCAGTTCGCTGAATATCTCGACGATTTCTTCCTTGGAATGATAAGAAGTATTCAATTCCATCGTGATCCGTTGGGCTTCGTAGCTGCATTGAGTCAGCAGGCCGTGCAGTTCTTTATCCTCACCGGAAATGGGGTTGCCTTCCTTGCAAAATGTCAGGAACTCTTCCATATTCATGCTCTTGGTCACCTGCTTTCTTTACCTTTAAATCGTGCTCGTATCAATCACAAATCGATACTTCACATCAGAACCCAATACCCGTTCGTACGCTTCATCGATATAATCGGCCGAAATCACTTCAATCTTAGGGACGATTCCGTGTTCCCCACAGAAATCGAGCATTTCCTGTGTTTCGCGGATGCCTCCGATCATGGATCCTGCAAATGAACGGCGGTGGCCGATCAAGGAGAATACATTGACTTCCAGTGGTTCTGCAGGTGCTCCCACATTGACCATCGCGCCATCTAGTGTCAAGAGGGAAAGATACGCACTGATATCAATCTTGGCGCTGACCGTATTAATGATCAGATCAAATGTCCCGGCAAGTTTTTCGAACGTATCCGGCTCGGTGGTAGCATAATACGCTTCCGCCCCGAATTCCAGTCCATCCTCTTTTTTGTTCAACGTACGGGAAAGGACCGACACTTCGGCACCCATGGCATGTGCGATCTTGACCGCCATATGACCGAGTCCACCCATGCCGACAACCGCTACTTTTTTCCCTGGACCTGCATTCCAATGATTCAGCGGGGAATACGTCGTAATCCCTGCACATAACAGAGGTGCAGCAGCGTCAAGTTCGATGTTATCAGGGATGCGAAGGACAAAATCTTCCGTTACGACGATATGAGTGGAATAGCCTCCTTGAGTCGGCTCACCATATTTGTCCACGCCTGCATACGTCGGTACGTTTCCTTTCAGGCAGTACTGCTCTTCCCCTTCACGGCAGTTCTTACATTCGCCGCAGGAATCCACCATACATCCGACCCCTACACGGTCGCCGGCTTTGTACTTCGTTACCTTGGAACCGACCTCCGTGACGATTCCCGCAATCTCATGTCCGGGAACGAGCGGATACTTCACTTCTCCCCATTCACCGTGTGCCGTATGGATATCAGAGTGACAGATCCCTGCATACTTGATTTCAATCAGAACATCATGCACATCCAGATCGCGCCGCTCGATTTCAGCCTTTCTGAACGATTGGTCAGGACCGTCAACTGCTCGTGCTTTAGCTATTACCATAAGTAAAAACCTCCTGTATTAGATGTTTGTAAGAGAAACCAACTCTTATAGAACCAATGGTAATCCCTATAGTTAACTCTAGGTCAAGCGATAACTCTTTACGAATCTGTTTTTGACTGCAGCTGATAACCATGCTATGATCTTCCACAAACATAGAGTTAACTCGACGTCTAGATGAATGAAAAGGAGCGAGAATATGAAGACCTATTCAATTGGAGAAGTGGCAAAAAAGTTGAATCTCTCAATCTATACCCTGAGATACTATGACAAAGAAGGCCTCATGCCTTTCGTAGAACGAACAGAAAATGGCACCAGACGATTTAAAGAATCCGATATCTCCGCATTACATATCATCGAATGCCTGAAATCCACCGGGATGCCAATCAAGGAAATCAAACACTTCATCGACTGGTGTGCAGAAGGTGACGCCACCCTGCAGCACCGTTATGACATGTTCCTCGAAAGAAAAGCCACCGTAGAAGCAAAGATTAAAGAACTCCAGCAAACCATGGAAGTCATCGACCATAAATGCAGCTATTATAAGACCGCATTGGATGCAGGTACGGAAGATGTGCATAGAAATAAGAAGATAGAGATTATTCATCCGTAACGCTTCTTCTATGCAGTAAGTAGGTGTGCATACTCCTAGACAAATAGATTGATTTATCTAGTTCTTTTATAAATAATAGAACAATTCAAGACGCAACTATACTTAGCGGAACATCCACATACGGGACTGCTTCAAATGAATAAAAAGACCCAAAGTATAAGCTTTGGGCCTTTTTTGTATTTCTTCATATAGATATCATTCAGTTATTTTCCTTCACCGGCAACACTATGGACGAATATACAGAACCATTTACCTCGATGTCCACTCTCCATTGACCACTTTCAGGAAACCACAGCTCAATGGATTGTTCTTTTTTTGGTCTAGCTAATGCCAAGGGTTCTCTCTTCGCCTTTCCTTTATGAGAAAAAATTAACCGAACCTTTTCAGCATCGACTGCCTCATAGGGCAATGTGAGGGTCGTATTATAGTTCTCTTTTTCATAAATAAACGAGTTATACTTGATACTCCCACTCTCATCGCCTAAGAATAGGTCACCTTCTGAAACAAAATCAGGACTTGTATGCCATTTTGCTTGATTTTCTCCCGAGAAGTGAAGGAACACAAAAAGCAGAACCAATGCCAAACAAGCAATTTGAACTTTCCAAAACCCGTTTACTGTTTTAAATGAATTCATCATCTCGGAATAAGGAGCCACCATTTTTAAAATTATAAATCCAACATTTAATAAGAGTAATGCAAAAGCTATATATAAAAACATCCAATCCCCCTAAAACATAGAATGCGAAATGAACTCCACTCTATAACCATTCTCTAAAATCCGACTAACTCCTTTCGTTTTTTCAAAATCCCCCGGGCTACCAACCAGATATATTATCAGAACAGCACAACCAACACTTCCCAGTAAGCGGTTTTCCCTTGACCAGACTAGAAAAGAATTAATGCTAATGTTATTCCATTTTTGGATCCAGAGGAACTTCTTCTTTCAGTAGATCCCCCTCTTCATCCTTCCACTCAATCGCTAACGTAATATTTTCCGAAAAGCTTTCAATACTAGTGTTCAAAGCCTCTCTAGTCCCCCCTCCTTCTGGGATCATGATCTCTTTCCCCCTTGCCGTTCCACTTCCTTCACCATTTGGATACGTCAAGTAGTATTTGACGGTAGATGACGTATAGTCTTTCTTGAATGATAGATTTCCTCCAATGTGGTACTTTTCCTGATTTCCTGAGTTGGAAAACGTGACTTGGATAGTGGAGTTCCAAGAGGAGGACTCACCACTCAAATAATAATGTTCATCCCTTTCACTTTGACATCCAGATGTGATCAATGCCAATATCACAAGGATGAAGGACGCTACGTATTTCATAGAATTATTCATTCCCCTTCCGTTCCTGGACAATTTGTGTGTCATCGCTGTTTCCGGAAGCACAGGGACGGTTCTGCTGCTTCCCCTCAACGCAAAAAAGAAGCACGAGAACCGTCCCCGCGATTCTTCAACCCTCCAACACTTTCCCAATCATCAACCTCATAAACGAAACGACTTCTCCCTCACCAAGCTCTTCCCGAATCCAATCAAACTCACTTTCTAACAGACTCGCAATCTTCCGCACCGCTTCCCCATGGTGTGATGGTGTCATCGCCTCATAAATCTCCACCACCCGGTCTTGTCGTTCTTGTGGCAAATCCCTGTGAATCGTCTTCAACCCAAGTATCGCCCGCTCTTTCGCGTACCGTGACAGCAGGATGATCGTCACGTTTCTCATAGAGTGCCGCAGCATTTCCACGGCCCACGTATCATTCCCTCTCGCCGCTGCTTTCTGATATTGAAACAGAAACCAGGCAGCGTCGAGGACCTGATCCCTGAACTCCTCTTTTGAAACGGTGAGGTTTTGGCTAGATTCATATTTTTCCATCAGATTGTCGGGATCGTATAACACCGTAAAGAAATCCTTCTCCTGTATGGTCTTCTCCGTCACCGTGAACAGATCGATGTGCAGCCAGTCTTCATAAATGGCGATGATCTGCGGCGCAATGATGAAGATGTCATCGTGAAAGATGAGGTCCTTGTATGCTTTCAAGTGTTCGAGGCGGCGGGACAGGAATTCCTTCTCCTCCCCTTCCTCCACTAAACAGTACAGGTCGATATCGGAATGTTCATCGTGTTCTTTCCGTCCCATAGATCCCTTGAGGAAGACGCTCCGGACGCTTGGATCTTTTTTTAGGCTTTCGAGTACTTTTTCTACCGCTGCTTCTTGACGCATATGTACGTCCCCTTTCTTTTAAAACTTTAAATTCCTTGCCTTCCTGGGGTTATGGATCTCCAGCCACCTCTCAGATTTCTGAATCATCCACTCACCCATCCGATCTAAGAAATCCAAGATTTCATTTGGATCGTCAACCGGGTTGATCGCGTATTCCACTGCTTGCTTCATTTCGGATTCTTTCTCGGGGTAGTGCTTGGAAAATAGCTTATAGGCCGGATATAAATCTCTGGTATACGTTTTTTCTTCATCTATGACCAGAGCTAACCCAGCCCGTACGATGATCTTCATGATCCACCCGCAGCAGTCCGCTATATCCTCCCTGTCGTCATTTCCATTAAGATCTTCTTTTGCCAGTTCGATCTGCTTCGCTACATTCACAAGATGTTCATTCCCAAGACTTATGTCTGCTTTATAATCATGTAAATGCCCCTTTACATCTTCCCCATACACACAGACACTGTGCGTTTTAATCATGAAAGGGATGATGGAAAACGCTTCAGTGTTTAAAATATCTTCCTTATCGTAAAAACTGAATTCCACTCCATTTATACACGGAAACCTTTTGTTCACCTCTTGCTCCGCCTTCTCTACCCAGTTCAGGTCTAAATCCTTGATCCTCCTATTTGTAATGGCGATGGTATCCAAATCGGACACCCCCTCAATCCCCAATCCACGAGGGACGGACCCTCTAATGTAGATACTGTGCAAGTCCTCTTTCAAATGAGTTTGATACCATTCGATTACCTCTTCCACCACCTTTAGAAAAACAGGTCCAATCTTCTCTACTCTTGAATCATTGATGAGATAACCATTCGCATCCGTGGGACAAAAACGTCCAATTTCCTTTATTTCAGTCAATGTATCACTCCTTTTAAAGCCAGAGGGACGGACCCCCTGGCTGGTTAAAAATGTAGATTTCGCCATTATACCAATTTTTTCATATGAAACATATATTCAAACGGGAATTTAAAATAGAACCTCCCCCTTACCAAAAATTTATGAAGGTAACTATTTACAATAAATTACAAGTAAGTGTTTTACATTTCAATCTTATAAGGAGGAATATTTTTATGAAAAAGATGAGTTTTCTAATTGCTGGTGCCCTGGTCATGATGCTTGCAGGTTGTGGTGGGGATGCGGCTGTCGAGGAACTTGACAAGAATGATACGCAAAAAGCCGAGGCCAAGACGACGGGTACGTCCGAAGAAAAAACAGATAAAAAAGCCCAGGAAAAAGATATTTGGACGTATTACAATGACGCCAAATGGTCCGATGATTACAACGGCTTGAAGATGGAAATCCAAAAGGTGGTCGTGAGCGATAAAGCCCCTACAATGGAAGATGAGAACGCCAAATCGTCGGCCGTCGGAGTGAAGTTCAAAATGGAGAATACAACGGAAGGTAAGTTCACCTTCTACCCGGACCAGGCCGTCCTTGTCACGAGCACCGGTGAACAAATCGACATGCCGGACATGTGGGTCTCAGACAACATCGGCGGCGAGATCGACAAAGGCGTCATCAAGGAAGGCAATATCATCTGGTACTTGGAACGTGGCCACGCCGAAGACATCGAGTGGATCAAAATGGAATTTAACGGGCATCAAGGATCCGAGGATGACTTTGAGAGCGAGATGAAGGAGTACGAGGTTGAGTTACCATTGAAGTAGAGTGTGCAAGGGGACGGTTCTGCTGCTTCCATTTGATATGAAAAAGAAGCAAGAGAACCATCCCCTCGCTTCTACCCCAATACCCCCAAATACTCCTCCCAAGGCCCCACGTCTTCTGCATATCGTTTCGAGAAGACCCTCACGATTTGCGAAAGATGCGTCAGATCATGAACCACCCAAGTCGAGATGAGTTCACGAGCGGTGACTTTGCCGAAAGCAGGATGCAAACCCGTTCGATCAAGGGAGTTTTCGTGATGAATTAACAACTCGTTTAACTTATTTATGTTTTGGGATCGCAGGGAGGCAAATTCCTTTAGCTTCTCCGCAAGATTTCCTGAAGTATTACCATTCAAATGTGAAGCTCGATCAAATACTGGAAACACCGCACTTTCTCCTTCTTGCAGAATCATCTTTAGTCTTGGGATCCAATTATGTTTTTCCCCTTCAATGAGATGATCTACTACTTGAATTGCATTCCACGTCCCATCGCCTTCGTTACTCTCAAGCCATCCTTTTGACAAACCCGTCAGGAAACTTTCAAGAGTGACCGGAGTGCGCTCCAGAATCTCGATTCCTTCATTTAATGTAAAATTCATCCTCTTTCCCCCTTGCCTGTTTATCACTCTTCCTTTTCATCATACTTCAATCACAGCCTGGATTGATATCCCTTTTCATACCGTTTTTTCTCCTTTGAGCCAGCGCTTCACAGAAGCTTCATTTCATCTTCCCATGATACAATGAAAAGGAACGTTTCATTTAAAAATCAGGAGGGGATACCATGTTCACATCCAAAAATGATTTCCTACAAGAATGGAAGCAAGAAGCCGCAGTAACCCAAAAGGTAATGGACGCGCTGACAGACGAGTCACTGAAACAAGAGGTGGCACCAGACCTGTACAGCATCGGAAGCGTTGCCTGGCACATCACGGGAGCTACATACTACTTCCCGGCTCAGGTTGGCATCAATTTCGAAGTGCCGGATCTTCGCAAAAAAGCACCGACGTCCGCTGCAGAAATCAGCGAAACGTATAAGCTCATCAGTGACCGCCTCGTAGAAGCCGTTTCTGAACAAGTGTCAGATGAGAAGATGAACGAAATGGTCAATCTCTTTGGAATGGAAATGCCTGTTCAAGCCGTATTCCGCTTGTTGATTCAGCACCAGGCTCATCACCGTGGTCAATTGACGGTTCTCATGCGTCAAGCTGATTTGAAAGTGCCTGGCGTGTATGGCCCGAGTAAGGAAGAAATGGAAGCAATGAATGCGCAGAAGAGTTAATGAGTGAGGGACAAGTCTATTTTATGATTACTCCCTGAAAATCCTCGTCGACTGCAGCTCTGTTCTGCACTTTTGCACGGAGATCCTGAATAAATGGCTCCGCATCCTCCATATAAATCAACGCCTTCTTCACCAACTTCCTCTGCCCGAAATAGCCTCTCGCCTCTACCGGTTCCTTGAAGATGATTTCATATCTCAACTCATCGATCATCCCGAAGACACGGGTGAACACCCTTGGCAGCATGGCGACATGAAACACATTTTTCTCATGGATGATGCCCCCGCTTTTTGCATATTGGGTCCTGGCCGGCTGAATGGCCGAAACATCCTCTATGTTAAAACGAAGGGATCTCCTCACGCCGATTTTCATGGTGACCTGTTTTCCTTTGAACGCAATCGGTGAGTTCCGGACAAGATTATAGTCCCCGAGCATATAAAGAATGCTGTAGACATGCAGTACGACAAGGATATCCGCCCGGAGTGGATCCACGTCCTTTAAATAGTAATGAAACGCGAACGCTTCGATCACCTGTTCATGAAGAAGCGCGATGAACAGCCAGAAATAGTTGGAGCCTTTATGATAAGCATACGTTCCTTCACTCGGCTTCACCTTCCATCTGAACAGGGCATAGTAGAAGACGATCGCTTCTTTCTTTAAAATCGTGACGAAGGGATTTTCCTCCATGTCGCCTTTTCTATATTTTATAAAAAGAATGATAGCACCGATGTCCACCAGTACAATCAGGATAACAAGTGAGATGATCAGTTGAGTGTCCACGGTCTTCCTCCTTTATCCAGCTAAAATCCATATATACCCTTTTATGGAATTATCATCTTAAATGTAAGGTATCCTTTGTAGGATGTATACGGTTATTTACCGTTTTTTCTTAATAGACAAGGGATTGTGACGGAATGGTTAATGAGTGGAAATCATGGTTGACTGGGGATGAGTTTTTTGAAGGAGAGGACGTGGCTTGTTATAGACGCTCAAAAGCCAGGTGGACAGCATAGACGGTTCACCTGGCTTTGGTTAGGATATATCCTTTTTTTCTATTAAATATGGATGATGAATCTATGGACCAGCCAAAATCGGACTGAGCGAGGTCTTAATAGAGGGTCACAACTACGTCTATAAGCTAACCTCCCCTACTTCAAATTCCCCTTCATCCAAGAAGCGATCTGCTGCTCATCGGTGGTTGGTTTCTGCTCAAGTTGATGAATGACCCGCTCTTGCCTTTCAGTGGAATGGTTTTGACTCAGTTTCGCTTTGCCTTCAATCTGGTTGATCTTGATTTTGAACCCTTGAACGCCCCTGCTCATGCCGGTGAGCAAAGCAGGATCCAAATCCCCCAGGCTGTAAGAACTGTCGGGGGCTTCGAACGTTGATACCAATTCGGCCAGAGAATCGACGAGTTCATTTTCGTCCTTTATCAGCTCGACTTCCCCGTACACATGGACCGATACATAGTTCCAGGTCGGAACCGTTTGATCCGACTCGTACCATGAGGGGGAGATATAACAATGAGGACCGTGGAAAACGGCCAGCACCGTTTGTTGTTCGATCTCTTTCCATTGAGGATTGGGACGTGCAAAGTGTCCGTATAAATACGTATTTTCTTTGTTTAACAACAGCGGTAAGTGCGTGGCAACCGGCTTTCCAGCGTATTGAGAAAATAGAGTCGCAAAGCTGTGATCTTTGATGACCCCGTACGCAACCGATTCATCGGTGATGGTAAAGTCTTTAGGAATATACATTGTGATCCACCTTTCAAAGAATTGGTTTGGTCAAAATCAAATCCGTCTGTTCCTCATCCCCCATATAAAAAGAATGGGATCCCGTCTGGATAAACCCCATTTTCTTATAAAAGGCAATGGCGTTTTCATTCTTTTCCCATACCCCAAGCCAGATGGTTTTCAGGTGTTGTTCACTGGCCATTTCCTCTGCTTTATTCAGTAAATATTTGCCGAGACCATGTTTCTGGAAAGTGCTCTTAATATAGATCCTCTCGATTTCCAGTGATTCATCCCCCATCTCTTCCGACTGGGCATCACCGGTATTGACCTTTAAATATCCGGCGACGTCCTCGTGAACATACACCAAATAGAAGTGTGAAGAGCGATGGGATAATTCGGTTTCTACTTGTTCCACGGTAAAAGCCTTTTCTAAATAAGCTTTCATATTTTCCGGTGAATTTTGATCCTTAAAGGTCTCATTGAATGTATCATAACTGATTTCTTGAAGTGTGTGTGCATCTTCGAGAGTACACTTTTTCAATCTGATCGTCATAAGCCTCTCCCCCCATCAATACTGCCTCTTGTTTCCCTTTTTCACATATTCCCAGTCTTTTTCAATATTTTTTCTGGCCCTTTCAAGGAGATCAACCAGAATTTCGGCTTCTCTTTCGGAAAATCCCTCCAGTGCCACAGAATTCGAATGATCATTTTCCCTTTTGATAAAAGGATAGACCGTCCTCCCTTTCTCCGTTGGGAACAGCTTTTTAATTTTCTTATTCTCTTTGTCTTCTTTCTTTTCAATAAAACCATTGATCTCGAGTTTCTTAATCGCACGGGCCGCGGTCGTCCGGTCCACCTTGATCATCTCGGCTACCTTTTCCTGAATGATGCCCGGGTTTTCACATATGCGCACAAGGTACAAATACTGCCCCTTCGTCAGGTCATATTCCTTAAATTCAATATTACTGATCGAATCCAGCGCCCGCGCAATCATGCCAATTTCACGAAGAATCCCTGTCATACATACCCTCCCCAGTTACGTCCTTTCATGTAAATGTCATCATCTAAGTATAGATTCAATATACTAGCTTTTTGTTGCATTTGCAACAAAATAAAAAGTAATAGAGGTCCGTCCCTCAAGAAGAGGGACGGACCTGTTTATGGTTGTTTTTCAAACGCCAGCTTCAGTCCGAATCCGATCAATACGGTGCCTGTGGCTTTTTCCATCCAGCCCTGGACTTTCGGGGTTGTGAGCCATGTGCGCAGGTAGTGGATAAAGAAGACATAGATGAAGAACCAGAGAATGGATAGGAGTGTATAGACCAAGCCCATCAGGATGAGCTGATCTGCTGCCCCGGATTCAGCGTGGACGAACTGAGGCAGGAACGTCAGGAAGAAGATGGCGACTTTGGGGTTGAGCACATTCGAGAACAGCCCCTGCTGAAACGCTGACTTCTTGACCGCTCTCTGGTCCGGTACCTCCTCCCCCTTCTCTTTTTTCGAAAAGAAAGAGGAAACGCCAAGATAGATCAGGTAAATCGCTCCTACATATTTGATGATTTCGAAGGCAGCAGCCGACTGCATGAGGATGGCGGAGAGTCCGAACGCCGCCGCAAAGGTATGGACGAGTGAACCAGATGTAATCCCGAGTGCCATCTTGAACCCCTCGGTCTTTCCATCTGAGATCGTTCTCTTTGTCAGTAATGCCGTATCGATTCCGGGACTCATGACTACAAACAGAGAAAGCAGAATAAACGTGACGAATTCATTCATATCATTCATTCCTCCTGACAAATATGTTAAAATCTGATTTAACTAAAGTTAATTTATTTTAACATACTCTTTTCGTCTGCGTTCAATTAAATTAATTAAAAGTAAATTAAATTAAACGGAGTGACCTATGGAAAATATCAATATCGGTAAAAAGGTTGAAACATATAGAAAGTCTCAGGGTCTCAGCATCAGGGAACTGGCCAACAGGGCCGACATCACCCCCTCGATGTTAAGTCAGATTGAACGGGGTCTTGCCAATCCGTCCATTCAAACCCTTAAAATCCTGGCCAAAACCCTCCAGGTTCCCACATTCAGTTTTTTGCTTGAAGAAGTGAGGACGGAGGAATTGGTGGTCAGGTCTCAACACCGCAAGAAAATGATCATGAATGATGTATCATATGAGCTGGTGTCCCCGGATATCTCAGGAAAAATGGCAACGGCCATCATGCATTTCCCACCGGATAGTTCGTCCTCCGAAAAGCTCCTCGACCACCAGGGGGAAGAAGTTGCTTTCGTCATAGAAGGCAAAATCCGGATCAGCTTGGAAGGCGAAGAATACATTCTGGAAACAGGGGACAGTGTGAAAATCCCATCCTATATGAAGCATAGATGGATCAACGACTTTAGTGAGAAAGCAGCGATTTTATTTTCCGTGACGCCTCCTTCGTTTTAAGCCATGGGTCCCTTGGCTCCAAGTCTTAAAAAACAACCAACGGACCTGTCCCCGCGGTCCCTCATGTGCTATAGTATCCTAGTATCAATTGAGAACGGAGTGAGCATATGAATTCAACAACGAAAGAAATCACACTGATCATTATCGGCTCCTTATTCTTCGCCCTCGGGGTCAATTTGTTTGCGATTCCTAATGAGCTTGGGGAAGGCGGCGTGACAGGAATTTCGATGATTCTTTACTATGTATTCGATTGGTCGCCGGGTATTACGAACTTCGCCATGAATGGGGTTCTGCTAGCGATCGGATATAAGGTTTTAAATAAACGGGTAACATGGTACACGATGCTTGCCATTTTCTTTACCTCCCTCTTCATTCAACTGACGGAAGGGATGGGCGATTCAGTCGACATCATGCTTGGCACCGTATTCGCCGGTGTATTCATCGGGATCGGACTTGGCCTTGTCCTGCGTTCAGGCGGGACGACGGGTGGATCCACGATTGTGGCCCGCATGCTGAACCAGCGATTCGGTTGGGGTGTCAGCACGAGTATGTTCGTGTTTGATATTATTGTCGTCCTCAGTTCCATGTTCGTCATCGGAATCGAAAACACGATGTACACCGGGATTTCCATCTATATCAGCACGAAAATCCTCGATTACCTGATCGATGGGTTCGATACAAGGAAGGCGGTCACGATCATCTCCCAGGATACTGATGCCATCGCTGAGAAAGTCAGCGCCAAAATGGACCGTGGTGTCACCATCATCAACGCTCGGGGACATTATTCAAAGTCATCCAAAGATATTCTCTATGTCGTGATCAACAAACAGGAGCTCTTCCTCCTGAAAAAAATGATCCAGCAAATCGATGAAAAAGCATTCGTCGTCGTGCACGATGTAAGAGATGTATTCGGGGAAGGATTTACATTTCCAAAGACGTAAGCATGGGGACGGTTCTCGTGCTTCCTTTTTTACCAGAGGGACAGGTCCCTTGGCTCACTTGGACCAGGGAACCTGTCCCTATTTTAATCTCTGTAAACATTCGTTTAGATGATACCCCAACCTTAGTTCCTCCCCATCATCTCCTCATACGTCCTCCCCGCAACCTCTACCTCATACCCCGCTTCAAACTGCCCCATCAGCAACCGCAATCCATTCTTCCGGTCTTCAAGATTCCCTTCTTCATCGATTAACTGCATGCCATATGAAGCGATATCCGCCACAACCCGCTCATTCCGGTAATAAGCAAGCAGGACCGGATCGACTTCTACTTCTCCATAACCCTTATAGAAAAGATCAATATGCTCGGTGCGCTCATCCTTGAAGCACAACCCCAACCCCACTCCCGGGAACATCAAATCCCTTTCAACAGGGGCCATGACCGGATCGTCCCAATCGACGATGAATAGTTTTGAATCCCCATCGATCATCACATTGCCGGGATGGATATCCCCGTGGCATAGAACAAATCCACTTTTATCACGATCCTGCAGCCTCTGTCCAAGTTCCTCCGTCCGCTCTACAATGTTCAGGATGTCCTCGCGCTTTCTTTTCCAAAAATCAATCAGTTTCTCTGCCACTTTGTCACGGGGAAGATCTGCATCCATCTCCCGGTCGAGTTCCCTGACTTTCTCACACCAGGGACCGGAGAAATCTTCTTGGCGCAGCTGCACCTGAAGGTCATGAGGGATCCCTGCAGAATGGATGGACTTCAGGATCTGTCCAAACCGAATCGACTGTTGCTCGCTTAACGGCGATTCGAAACCCGTTCGCCCGTCTACGAATGGCGAAAGGATCCAGTGGTATGCTTCCTGATGGACCGCCAGCTCTTGACTCGTTGTCGGGATGGGCGGTATGACCGCGTCGATTCCTTGAGTTGAGAGGAAATGAATGATTCTGATCCCCGTGTCATCAAAGGGACCTTGGATCATTTTTAGAAAAAACACCTCACCTCTCAATCCTATTACACGATAGACTGCCGCTTTCGGATCATGTCCGATGGGCAGGAACGTCACTTCTTTCGCTTCCACGTTAAAATGGTCTTTTAATCCACCGATGATTTTTTCCTGGTTGAACTCAGGTTGTTTTAACATACATCCATTTCCCCCTTCACATGCGTCAGAGGGACAGGTACCGAGTCTCAAAACGAGCCCCGATACCTGTCCCTCTGGTTTCATACGTTCCTGATCGCCGCAACCGCTTCGATTTCCACCAGTTGATCAGTGTATCCGAGCACCGTCACTCCTGATTAGGTACTCGGAACATCATGATCCCCGAACTCTTTTCTTATCGCCTCCCAAGCCGTCACTAAATCGGACTGATGATGAGAGGCTACAAGGACCCGGGTGTAGACGACGTCCTTCAAGTAGGCACCACTCTCTTTCAGTACTTCCTTCATATTCTCCACACACAGCTTGGCTTGGAGTCCATAGTCCTGTGCATGAGGAACTTCCCCTTCTTTATTCAGAGGACAGGCACCGGCTAAGAAAAGGATGTCCATGTCTGAAGGTATTTTTGAAGCGTAAGCATAATCAACATGGGCTAATTGTGCTGATCGAATAAAGGATATTTTATTGGTCATGGTGTTCCCTCCTCTCTGAGAAAAATTTCACCTATGGTTTCTTTTAATCTATCAACATACCCCTAACACCTCACATACTTCCGCTTAAATCCGATCCGTCCCTTCTCCACCTGCTTCTGGATATCTTCGGCAGACTTCAGGACACTATTTTTCTTCCCTTCCCTGACCATCTCGACAGGACCGATTTCCTTTGCGGTCTCGAGGGCCTCCTCATGAAGGGGCACATACGACACTCCCATGGTCCCAACAAAGTTATTCATCGCGGATTTCGTCCGTTCAGGTGCATCGTGGATCGTGTCTTTCACTTTCCGGAGCATTCCCCTAAGCTTCTCTTTGGAAAACTCTTCGTCCTTCCGGTTCCCGAGGAGCCAGCAGTAGCAGCTCCAGCCCGCGGACATTTTCAATTCGTCCCCGCTCTCAATCCATTTATCGGCGACCTCCTGTGCGATATCCGCTTCTGCCAATGTGACCGATACCACGTTATCGGACAGCATATAGAAGTAAGCCCCTTCGATCCAGCGGTCAAAGTCTGCTTCGGTCATCGCTTTCGGGTCTGCGATGACGCCGGCAAAGTACATGGCATCGTAATTTCCCGTAGCGTATAGTTCCTCTGCCAGGGCCTGGTTCTTTTTGATTTCCTTCGCCATCGGCTTCATGGCACCCGTCGCGACGCCGAACACAGGCTCCCGGGCACCGTTCGATAGGTACATTTTCTTCGTTCGTTCCTTGCCGAGGACTTCCAGTTCCTGCATCACGGTTTCCAGATCCATTCCATCCACTTCCTTAATTTCATTCATCTTATATGTATTCTTCTTACATCGCCCTGTCCCTTTTATTTTTTCTATTTTTCACGAAAGCAATCAGAAGGAGAAGGATCGGAATGCCGACAAGCAGAGGCATATGCAGGACATACATGGCTACCTTCAGCCCTTCATGGATATGTTCCTGGAAATTGCTCGCAATCGACATGGACATGAATAGGACGATCAGGCCGAGTGGATAGGCGAGTCGCGATGGCGATTGAATCTTAAATACGCTCGCCGTCCCGATGACAGACGCATAAAAGAAGATGCTGATCTTCAAGAAAATCCCGATCACCAAACCAAGCATAAAGAAGACATCCAGACGTTCCAGAAAGTCGGCCACCTGTATCGACTGGACCGTACTAAGTAGGGGAAATTGCGAACGGGCCGTCAGATCCACCCCCAGCACACTGATATTGATGAGCATGGTGAGGATCAGATTGATACCGCTCAGTCCCGTTGCGCAAAGCATCGTCAGCTTCGCTTTCTTCGGATTATTCAAATATGGGAGAATCATCGTAAAGACAAAGACTTCCGTAAACGGAAAATACAAAGTTTGGGTAAAAGTCACTTTCAAAACCGGCATTAGCCCTTCTTCCAGTACAGGTTGGAGATTGGTAAAATCGATCAAGCCGGAAACGACGATCAGGATAAATCCAACGACTGAAAGGATAAACATTAACATAAACAGAAGTTCTCCCGACCGCCCGATGACTTCGATCCCTTTTCGCACCGTATAAATGATGACCAGCATCAAAAGGGCATTGGCAATGAATAATGGGGTTTCCGGATACGCAAAGGTCAACAGCATTTCACCAAAGTCCCGGAGAACCCTTGACGCATCATACATAAAATAAAATAGATAAAGAAAAGCAAGGACCGTCCCTGCCACCTTCCCGAGAATCTTCTGCATGTATTCCGTCGGCAGGAGGTCTGGATAATACGTGTACAGTTTATGATAGACGAGCAGCAGGACGAAGCTTGCGATCATCCCGAACATGATCGCAAGCCACGCATCCTGTTTCGCATCGATGGCAAGAGGGACAAGTAAAGAGCTTCCCATTTCAAATAACACAATTAAGACAAAGAGCTGAATGCTGCTGATTTTCGCCTTTTCCACTGAACGGGTCCCTCCTTTTCCTTACTCTTCTTCTAAACTTGAAAGAAACGATTTATTACGCAGTCCGGCTCGGCGGATGTAGGCTTCCACCGTAATATCCACCTTCAACTCCGGAAAATAAACCTCATTCCACATCGCTTTAAGCTTATTCCAATCATCCGGTCGTGAACGCCGGACCGCTTCCCCAAAACCGAATATATCGACTTTATTGGTTTGGGCCTGTTCAATCGCTTTTTTTATTTCTCCTTCAATCTCTTTCTCAACCTTTTTTTCCATCTGTGAAATCACCTTCCTATCGGTGATATCGATGGGCTCACTCATCTCCCCTATGCTTCCTTCGACCCGCGTGTGAATCGATATATGAGGCCTGCCGTTCTTCATATCACCCGACACGGTGGTCTTCTGCCGGTTCGTTTGATAGGCGACGGCTTCTTTCTTTCCATTCCAATTGATATTGATGTCCGTTCCCTGGATCTCGTCCCTGATCCACACGGTTCCCCTTGCCGATTTGCCGTATTGCCAATCGACTAATTTCTCGTCTTTGATCATCGCTATCCCACTGGCTTCGATGGTGGATTCAGGCTCACTTTCCTGGATATTTTCAGGCAGGCCTGCATGCTTCGGATCTCCTAGGAGACGAAACCCTGAGACAACGGTCCCCCCTTTGGATGAATGCAGCCCTTTCATCACGTCCTGAATCGACGTCTTCACATTATGTCCCCATGTCTTCTCGGAGAATTCCAATGTTTTCAGCACCTTATTCGCCGGGATTTTATCAACGGGGGTTAAGGTCCGGAGCAGATCTTCTGCCGAAGAATGGTTCGCGATCACCATCGTCGTCGTGATCCGGAATTCATGATCCCGGTCGATGGCATCGATGATTGTCGCTACTCCTTCTTCTCTTGCAAGATCCTCGCCGATCACGACCAGATTGGCATGGGCATAATACAATCGTCGGGAAATCTTACTGGATGCGTGCCTGCTTGCTTCTACTAAATTATCCCCCGTAGCCGAATAAATCGTCACGGGTGGACTTTGAGAACCGCCGCCGCGCATGCCTCCAGCGACGTTCCCGGGATTGATGATCTGAAGGGTCATGATATACTTCCCGTCATCCGCTTTATCCACGCCCATCGCAGCCACAATGGCCAGATCTGTCAACTCTTTCTTACTCCAACAGCCGGACAAAAAGAAGGAGATGGCGATTAGAATAAAGAGTATCTTCATTTTACGAGCCATTGTTATCGCCTTCCTTCCCGTCTCCATTGACCATCGTACGAGAGGCCGGCGTTTCCGGACCTTGATTGGTCCCTTCCCTTACAGCATTGGCGCTGATCAGGCGCGGTCTCTGCCGGAGGGTCCACCAAGGAAGCCGCACAAAGGTATCCTTGTTATTCACCGGGATGAATGGAGCAAACGGGGCCATATAAGGTACTCCAAAGGAACGGAGGCTGCATAAATGGACGACCATCAAAAGAAAGATCAGTATGATACCGTAGAACCCAAAGGTCGCGGCACCGATCATGAATAAGAAGCGGATGATACGGGCCGAAATCGCCATATCAAAGGATGGCGTGGCAAAACTCGCGATCGCCGTGATCGATACGATAATGACCATCGCCGGTGACACAATGCTCGCTTGCACCGCTGCCTGTCCAATGACAAGGGCACCGACGATCGAAACGGCAGAACCGATCGCTTTCGGCAATCGAATCCCTGCTTCCCGCAGGATTTCAAACGTGATTTCCATCAACAGGGCTTCCACGAATGCCGGAAACGGAACCGACTCCCTCTGGGCGGCAATCGCGACAATGAGCGTCGTCGGCACCATCTCCTGGTGAAAGGTTGTGACCGCCACAAAGGTCGCAGGGGCAATCAGCGAAATGGCAAACATCAAGATGCGCAGCAGCCGGATCGATGTCGCAATATCGAATCGGGCATAATAATCCTCTGCCGACTGGAAAAATTGAATGAACAGGGCAGGGGCAATCAGGACAAAAGGAGTTCCATCCACAAAGATGGCGATCCGCCCTTCAAATAGATTCCCTGCCACTACATCCGGCCGTTCCGTGTTAAAGATCGTCGGAAACGGCGTCATCGTTTGATCTTCTATCAGCTGTTCGATATACCCCGATTCCAAAATACTGTCGATGTCGATCTTCTTTAAACGCTTGCGGATTTCCTCAATCACTTCTTCATTGGCAATGCCATGTATGTACATCAGTGTCACATCGGTCTTCGTCACGCGGCCGATCTTCATGGACTCGAGCCATAAATCAGGGGTCTTGATGATGCGCCGTACCATGGCCGTATTGGTCCCGATCGACTCCGTAAACGCCCCCTTTGGCCCGCGCACTACCATTTGAGTGGTGGATTCCGATATGGAGCGCGTTTCGCCCCCTTTCGTGCAGGCACTCAACGCCTTCGCAGTCCCGTCCACCAGGACAATCGTGTCACCTGCCATCAACGAGGAGAACAGCTCCACCCACTTATCGGTCGATGACATATTCCCCACCGTCATCATGTCATCCGAAATCAGACTAATGGCATCGTCTTCATTCAACTCCTCCTTATGATCATCCTTCATCATGGACTGCAGCAGGAACTCCTGAATCGATTGATTGTCTACGATTCCTTCCACATACACAATCGCCGTTTCAATGGACGCATCCTTCCCCATTTTCAACCGGCGGATGATGACATCTGAACTGTTCCCCGTTTTCTGCCGGATCATATCAAGGTTGACGGACAATGAACGCTGTATATATTCTTCCGAGGTATCAGAAGCTTGGTTTTCTGGTTGTTGGTTCTTCTTTGGTTTACGACCTTTAAAGAACGAAGACATAGATTCCGGCACCCTTCTCTCATTTTTTATTACTGTAACCAAATGAGGGGTATTTATGTAATTTTTTACAAAGGAATGAACCTCCATCCGTAGGCAGAACCTAAGAAAAGGAGCGTGATCAGTATGAAAATCTTTGGTATTACACTTTTAATGATGGGATGTTTAATGGGGTTTTCGTTAGGCCTCGATATTCTTCAGGGTTTCGACGTGTCAGATGCCTTGCACAACGCCGTCAGTCCTTTTCGCGTCATGGAAGTGGCCGAGATGGTTGTCCTCTTCTTCCTCCTCTTTCTCTTTTTTGGGGAAACGGCCTATGAGGTGATCAAGAAAAGAAAGGCAAACAAATAAAAGAAGATGAGCTTCTCACCACTCATCTCCCTTTGCACAATCATCCATCCGTTGAAATCGGAATCTCCAACACATTCGTTTTCGAACCATCTTTTGCTGAGTAAAAAAATAATTCCAGCCTCATGTCATCTGTCGTGAGGATCTCTTTTTTAAAGGATAGGGTAAACTCACCCCAGGCAGGTGCACCCTCTGTTTGATAGTTGTTTTCATCCACCACTTCATCCTCATCATAAAGCGCGTATTGAAAGACCCCTTCAAATACCTGTGCCTTCCCCGTTACCAAAACCTCATCTTCCGTTTGAGTGACGACCACCTCTTTAAAGGATTCGTTTTGATAAACGGTTGGGGAGTTGTCTTCACTGGTTGGAGCAGGCTCCTGCTCTGTCACCATTGGTTTTTCCTTTTCTTCCTGTTGTGGCTGAGTACAAGCAGCCAGTCCGAACGCCGTGATCACCGTTAAAAACAAAACCACTCTCTTCATCATCTCACCCCTGGTTTTTATTCACTACTATTCTTCTTTGACAGAAATTATTCTTTTCCCCCTACTACCCCCTTTGCTTGTAAAAATTCACCATCCAGAGAAGCTTCAAGCTTTCAATAACCATTCTAATCTTTTATAATGATAATTAAGAATTATTATAATTATCACACTATTTAAGTGGTAGTTGCTTTTCCCTATTTTTTAGAACAGGAAGGTGAATCGTAATGGAAAAAGAGAATCGCCCTGATCAAAAGGATCACTCCGCAGCATCTGGAGAATGTCCATTCACTCATCACAAGGATAGCGCCATCACGACAACGACGGCTCCCGGAGGCACGACGAATAAAGAATGGTGGCCGAACATGCTGAACCTGAGCATCCTTCGCCAGCACGACCGGAAAGCGAATCCGATGGGGGAAGACTTCAACTATAAAGAAGAATTCGCGAAGCTTGATTACGACGCATTGAAGCAGGACCTTCACAATCTGATGACAGACAGCCAGGATTGGTGGCCGGCAGATTACGGTCATTACGGTCCCTTCTTCATCCGTATGTCTTGGCACGCAGCAGGTACATACCGCGAAACGGACGGTCGCGGAGGCGGTTCATCAGGTTCCCAGCGTTTTGCTCCACTCAACAGCTGGCCGGATAACGTCAACCTCGATAAAGCCCGCCGCCTGTTATGGCCGATCAAGCAAAAGTACGGCAACATGATTTCATGGGCAGACCTCCTCGTCCTTACAGGGAACGTCGCCCTTGAATCCATGGGCTTGAAGACCTTCGGATTCGGTGCCGGTCGCGAAGACATCTGGCATCCGGAAGAAGACGTATACTGGGGAAATGAGAAAGAATGGCTGGCTGACAACCGTTACTCCGGTGACCGCGAGCTTGAAAATCCACTCGCTGCCGTCCAGATGGGGCTCATCTACGTGAACCCGGAAGGCCCGAACGGCGAACCGGATCCACTGGGAAGTGCCCGTGATATCCGTGACACATTCGGACGCATGGGGATGAACGATTATGAAACCGTCGCCCTGATCGCAGGCGGTCACACATTCGGGAAGGCCCATGGTGCGGGTGATGCCGAGCTTGTCGGAGACGACCCTGAAGCGGCCGACATTGAAAACCAAGGCCTCGGCTGGATCAGCTCATACCGAAGCGGAAAAGGCCGCGACACAATTTCAAGCGGTGTCGACGGTGCCTGGACGACGAATCCGACGAAGTGGGATAACGGCTACTTCGACCTTCTATTCGGCTACGAGTGGGAGAAAACGAAGAGTGCAGCCGGCGCTTCCCAATGGACACCGGTCGGCATGACGGAAGAACATATGGCGCCGGACGCCGAAGATCCATCCATCAAAGTGAAAACGATGATGACAACGGCAGATATGGCGCTCCGCATGGATCCTGATTATGAAAAAATCTCCCGTAATTTCCATGAAAATCCGGAAGAGTTCGCCGACGCCTTCTCCCGTGCCTGGTTCAAATTGCTTCACCGCGACATGGGCCCGAAAGCAAGATACTGGGGTCCGGAAGTTCCGGATGAAGAGTTGATTTGGCAGGATCCCGTTCCGGCAGTGGATTATGATCTTTCCGACAGTGAAGTCGCTTCGTTGAAGGAAAAAATCCTGGACACAGGCTTAACCGTAAGCGAGCTCGTGAAAACCGCATGGGCATCCGCCAGCACGTACCGCGGTTCCGACATGCGCGGTGGTGCGAACGGTGCCCGCATCCGTCTGGCTCCTCAGAAGGACTGGGAAGTGAACGAGCCGCAGCAGCTTGAGAAAGTCCTTGGTGTCTACGAAGATCTTCAAAGCAAGCTTGATAAAAAAGTCAGCCTTGCCGACCTGATCGTATTAGGCGGAAATGCAGGAGTTGAAAAAGCCGCCCGTGATGCCGGATTCAACGTAACCGTTCCATTTTCACCTGGACGCGGGGACGCAACGGCTGAGAATACCGACGACGAGAGCTTCGGCGTTTTGGAGCCCGTATCAGATGGCTTCCGCAACTATCAGAAGCAGGAATACGCCGTCAGCCCGGAAGAAATGCTTGTGGACAAATCGCAGTTGCTCGGACTGACCGCTCCTGAAATGACCGTCCTGATCGGCGGCATGCGTTCCCTAGGTGCCAACTACGGCGGAACGGATCATGGCGTATTCACCGACCGCGTCGGTACCCTGAACACCGACTTCTTCGTCAACCTGTTGGATATGGGCATCGAATGGAAACCGACCGGCTTCAATCAGTATGAAGGCCGTGACCGCAAGACAGGTGAAGTCGTGAGAACCGCTACGCGCTTTGACCTTGTGTTCGGTTCCAATTCCGTGCTGCGTGCCTTGGCTGAAGTATACGCGCTGAATGATAATCAAGAAAAATTCGTCCGTGACTTTGTTGCCGCGTGGGCGAAAGTAATGGATGCTGATCGGTTTGATTTGAGATAATGAGTAGTGGGCCTCTTCCTTGATGGAAGGGGCTTTTTTTGCACAGACAACCTTCATCTCTCCCACAATTTCATTGACAAATCCCCACCTCTCCATTATTATCAATATCGATAACAATCACAAAAGGATGTAATCGAATGACCCAAATAGATACCGACCTATTCCTCCATCCGGTCCGGATGCGGATCATACAGCATCTCTCCAAAGGAGCGGCGACGGTACATGAGCTGAAGGAATGGATGACAGATGTCCCCCAGGCCACCCTTTACCGGCATTTGAATCGGCTGACGAAGAATAACATCATTCATATCGTCGATGAACGGAAAATCCGTGGTGCCGTCGAGAAAACCTATGCCATGCAAGAAGACAATCCCTATATGACAGTTGAAGAATTGGAGCAGCTGCCAGGCGAAGAACATCTTAAATTGTTCATGACCTTCCTATCCTCCGTGACAGGACAGGCAAGAAACTATCTTCTGGACGACCCGGATCCTGCCCGTGATTTCTTCGGATATAACCAGCTGGACCTTTACGTGACACCCGACGAGCTCAAAGAGTTGACGGCAGGCATGAATGAACTTCTGAGCAAATTCAAATCGAACAGACCGACGGAGGAAAACGAAAAGATTTCCCTTATCCAAATGCTTATCCCAGAACCCAAAGGACGTGACCATACATGATCAGAACGAAATTTTACCGAAAAGTATTCGAACTGAACGGCCATCCCATCATCGCCAAAGGATTACGCTCGTTCGCTCAATCGAAGATGAGCAGACCGTTTATCGCTTCTTTTGCCAAAGTCTATAAGCTGAACATGGAGGAAGCCACGCGTGGACTCCGTGACTACGGCACCCTTCATGATATTTTCACACGGGAACTAAAGCCGGATGCGCGACCGGTCGCCGATTCTCCGGATGCATTCGTCAGCCCGTGCGACGCTTATTTATCCGTCGTCGACGACTTGACCCCTGAGAGCACATTCATGGTCAAAGGTCAGGATTATACGGTGGAAGAACTGCTGGGTTCTGCTGAGAAAGCTGCCCCGTATGCCGGCGGAAAGGTTCTCATCTTTTACCTGAGCCCGACCGATTATCACCGGGTCCACGTGCCGATCGATGCGAGTGTTGAGGAAGTCTACACACTTGGGAGACACGCCGATCCTGTGAACGAGCTCGGACTCACGCACGGTGTCCGTCCCCTTACCCGGAATTACCGCCTCGTCTCCCGCTTTGATGTGGCAGGATCTCCTCTTGCCCACGTCATGGTCGGGGCGCTGAATGTGAACTCGATCGTCCGGACGAATAAGAGTGACGTCGTTCACCGGGGAGATCCGTACGGGTACTTTTCATTTGGATCGACGGTCGTGGTTTGTGTACCACAAGGAAAGTTCAGCTTCACCCGGGAAAAAGGACCGGTGAAGATGGGTGAGGAGATTGGGAAGTGGCATTCATAAAAAAGAATGGTGGGGAGATCAGATCGGGTTCAACACCGGGGCTGAAAAATAAACGGAAAATCTCCGCTTACTTTAGTGATGAATCGTTAATAAGGCAGAAATAGACGGAAAGATTCCGCCAATTTGTTCAAAAAGTACAATTTGGGGTGACTTTTCTGTTCGTAATCGGAAAATCTCCGCTTATTTAAACCCACAACAACGTCCATTCTGAATGTAACCGGAAAAACTCCGCTTATTTCACCTTAAATGCTTCTACTACTAAAGCCGTCATTAAAAAGCGCCTGTCCCTCAAAAAAAGGGACAGGCGTTTTTCCTATTTGACCGGGCATCACGCCCCGATGCTCTCCCGTACTTCTTCCTCTTTCTCTTCCGTCCGCTTCTCCAACTTATAAACAAGCACTCCACCGATCAACAACCCGATCCCAAGCAGCTTCTCCCAGGACAATGAAGACGGTTCAAACCCGAACCAGCCTCCCGTGTTGACGATGAATGCGATGGTGATTTGCGAGATAAGCGCGATGGAGATTGCATACGCCGGGCCGATCAGCGTGACTCCCCTCATCAGGAAGAATACGATGCCGACGCCGAACACTCCGCTAAAAAGAAACACGGGATTGACGCCGCTAAAGTCAAAAAGGCTTTTGTCTTCCATTGTATAAAAGACCGGCAGTGAACAGACGAGACCGAGGCCGAGAACGAGGCTCGTCGTGGCCCATGGACCGGTTTTTTCACTGACCCGTGCGTTGAATACGTTTTGCAGGCTGATTAAAATACCTGCGATGATGGCTAATCCGATTCCGAACATGTGAGACCCTCCTTATTCATAGATGTTTCCCTTTGCCAGGGTGCTGAGTTTATCCAGATCCTTGATGGTGATGGAACCGTTGACCCTCTCGATGAGGTCATCCGTCGCCATTTTCTTCAGTACCCGATTTAAATGGCGGTAGCTCGTACCGATCCATTCGGCGAGTTCCATTAGGTTTGACGTATGCATTTCCTGATGGAACATGGTCCCTTCCCCCGCTTCAGATATGGACAGTAAGTAGCTTGCCAGGCGCACTTCGACGGGATACAGCATGTGCATACTCGTGATGTGGGATTCCGTGTAAAACTTATGGGCCACCGTATAAAACAGAAAGCGCATGATGGCGGGATTCTCCTTCTCAAGCCTTGCCAAATCCTCGAAATACACCGACAGGAACAACCCGTCTGTGACGGCTTCCACCGAATTGAGGACTGCCGTTCCCTTCGAATACTCCACATCCCCGATCAGGGCCAAGGGCCGCTTGAACCGGTTGATCAACAGCTTCCCTTCCGGTGTATGGGTGAAAATCTTGATTTTTCCTTCCATGAGGAAATGCAGTTCGTCGAGTTCTTCCCCTGTGGAAAAAAGGACATCTCCTTTTTCAAAGAAATAGATTTTGATATGTTTTCTGAAATCAGCCGGAAATATATCGTCCAGCTCAAATTGAGTGATAAATCGGTCTGGATTTGCACCTTGAATTTCTTTCATCATCCGACTCCTTTTCTACAATTGAAACAGGATGACTCCCGCCAGCATCATCGTAAGTCCGACCACCTGCCGCGTTGTAACCGGGATCTTCTTTTCCCCGAACCATCCTTTAGACTCGATGAGAAAGGCCGTCCCGATCTGTGCGACAAGCAGGATCGCAATCGCCGCTGCGGGACCGATCGTGTGGATCGCCGTCAGTTCCGAGAACACCACGATCACGCCGAACGTGCCTCCGATCAAGTACAGGAACGGCACCTCTTTGAAGCTCTTCCCTTTTCCATCCCTGACGTTCATATATATGGTCATCGAAATCGCAAACGCTACGAGGTGGACCATCGAGGTCGTATGCCACCCGCCGATCGCGTCACTCATCCGTGCATTGAAAATTCCCTGCATCGTAATGCAAAGTCCTCCAAACAGAGCAAAAATAGCACCTTTCATCGTTCATCCTCCTATTCTTTGTTCTATTAAATAGGTGGTTGTGGTTTTGTGAAAGGACATATGTCCTAAGGTTGTGCCGATGGGGGATTGGGTATGCGTTTTCATGTGAGATTCCTGGCGTCGGGATGATTTGTCAGCAAAATCTTCATTATACTGTAAGCGTAAAAAAGATCCACGCCTTCAAATGAAGATGCGGATCTTTTTTACGCTTACACGATATCCCGTTACAACAGCGAAACTCCATTTATCAGCGATTCCCAAACTTCACATGCAACCTATAATGTCACACCAAAGGAGCACACCTGCCTAAGGTGAACCCGGAGGATTATACTTCGGCGGAACCCTTAGCCATCCCCTCGAGATCATCAAGTTCTTCAACGGAGCAGCAAATTTCATCAGGTTAATTTGAATGAAAAAAAACATCAGTCCCACATCGGTCCGGACGGTCTTTGACATCGCCTGAGCACAAAAGGTGATGGACATTGCCACTTTGGCTGAGATGAGGTTGGCGATCTCGTCATCCGTCAGCTTGACCCCTTCAGGAACGGCGCTTTGCTCGGACAGTGGTTTTTTTGGATTGACCAAGGGCAGAGGCACCCCTTCCCTTAAAAGGAACTTCTCTATATTCTTCGTATCGTGCATGCTTCCTTGCAATGCATTCTCAAGCACATGCTTTAAATCCTTGTCCGTCGTGGTGTTGAGTCCCACTTGATAAAGAGCGTGGGCTTCGTGAAATGCCGTGAATGCCGTCCAAAGATCCATCACTTCGCCGACATGGAGAGGCGGTTTCGGCGCTTCATCTGTAAAATTTTTTATGATAGCGGAAATCGCTTCGAATGCGTTGGTCATTATGTAACCTCCTGATGCTTGTTGCCATTATTATTCGCTAAACATTCGGATTGAATACATGTTTGAAGGGCATAAAAAAATAGGCCAAAGACTGGCCCAGGTAAAGCATATTTTATAGGGGATATGGGGTCTACGTTATCAATGATATCACTGGGATCCCGCTTTTCACACGCAACCTTCTTTACTCTGCAACACCCAATCCCCACTTCACATATCCCATCAACCACTCTGTCTGCTCCTTCAACTGGATCGTCTCAGAGTCCAGGATCGCATGGTCCATCGCCATCCCATCGATATGGGAAATGATGCCCTTGGCGATGACTTCAGGTTCAAACCGGGGAGAGAATTCCCCTGCCGTGACGCCTCCTTCGATGATGTTGACGGTCATTTGATACGCCTGAAGGAATCGCTTCCTCGCGTGTTCCTTCCTGCTTTCATCATGGCGGCCCGTGATGAAGTATTCAAGCTTCGAAGGGGCCAGGGCGTCCATATCATTGGTTGCCTCCTTGCTTTCTCCGAGGAAGCTCATGAGGAGGACATCCCAGTACGATCCCTGTTGTTTTAGCATCGCCTGGATGCTTCCTTCGATGACCTCCAACTGCTCCTCCGCAATCAAGGCTTCAAAGAGATCCTCTTTATTTTCAAAGTATTGATACAATCCTCCCCTGCTTACGCCGGCCCGTTCCATGACGTGTTTCATGGTGGTGTTTTCATAGCCGTGCTCGCAGAAGACTTCCCGTGCGGCTTTCAATAAATTAGAGCGGCGTTGCTCCTTGTGCTCCTGACTGACTTTCGGTGACATCCGTCTCCTCCTCTACTTTATGTCTTACTGCAATGGATACGAAGAATAATACGATCAATAATGAACCGGTGATGATGAAAGCCGGGATGATCCCGATCACGGTGGCAAGGGCTCCCCCTGCGAGCGGTCCGATGATCGTCGCCGTCGTCGTGGTACTGTTGACGACCCCGAATACCCTTCCCGTCATATGAACCGGCGTTTTCTCCTGGGTCGCTGCCTGGAACGGGATGAAGACGAGACCGGCAGATGCTCCTGCCATCAATCCAAGAGCGGGAACCCACAGCATCGACAGACTCAGATCATAATGCGTCAAGACCCCCATCAAACCGAATCCCAGCCCGATTCCGAACACCCCGACACACATATAGACGAATGCGTTATAATCGGTCTTTTTCGACAGATAGATCCCTGTGATCAGCATTCCGACACCTGCACTTGCCACGAGATATCCCAGGAGATTCGGTGAAACATCCGTCAACTGGCGCAGCAGGACAATGAATTGAGAGTCAGATAGTTGGAGAATCAATAAGCTGATCCCCAGCAAGAACAATCCATATAATAAGAAACGGCTTTTCTTAATGAACGAGAATCCGACTTTGATCTCTTCCTTGAAGGAAGGTCCGTCCCTCTTCTCCACTTCGACTTTCACTTCTTTCACGGCTTTTGGTAAAAGGAAGATGAAGATCGCCGAGAGGAAGAAGGTGGCGGAGTCCAGATAGAAGACGTTGTACGTTCCGATCAGGGACACCAAGATCCCGCTCACGAGGGGCCCGATGACCTTTGTGCCCGAATCGATGGTGGATGAAAGAGACATGGCACCCTTGATGTTCTCATCTGCCACAAGCTCCTTCAACTTCCCATTCTTCGCCGGAATGAATACAGAAGAGAAGATCCCCGTCAGGAACAAACAGCCGTACACCATCCACACATTCGTCGCCAGGGTGAGGAGCAGAATCAGCACACCCCTCACCACATCGGAAAACACCATCAGCGTCTTCCTCTCCATCCGGTCCGCAATCGTTCCCGTGATCGGTCCGAATAAAGCCATCGGCAATGCCAGACTCAGAATGATCAACGACATCTGCATCGGTGTTGCTTCCCATTTTAACCCAACCAGTGTAATGATCGCCACAATACTCAACCAGTCCCCAAGCCCCGAAATCGCCTGCGCCGTCATCAACGTAATGAACCCCTTATTTTTCCGTAAAGAAGATCCCATTTCCCATCGCCCCTTCATTTAAAATGACATTAGTGTCATTTTCTTACTCTTAGTATATCGACACGAGTGTCATTTTGCAACCAGCTTTTTAAATTTTTTTAAAAATAGGTAAACTTACCTTATAAGAAAAGGGGGTCTACATATGCCTAAACCAGTAAATCTTGATATGTTGATTGGAGAAATGGAATCGCAGTTTGAGGGGTATCACTATTTTCTCCATAAAGAGACAATGGAAGTGATCATGGTGTCTACTGAGATTTTAAGCCATGCGGAAGATGAAGAACCGATAGAAGAGCTTGAGGATTGGGAACAGATTGAATATGCCCAGGTTGTAGATATTCTTGAGCACCCTTCCCACTATCTGGACCTGCCTGACAGTGAGGAAATCAATGAGTATCGCATGATGGAACATTTCTGTTATTCCCTGGATGACGGCCACGCCAAAGAACGGCTGATCTCAGCCATTCAAGGACGGGGAGCGTTTAGGAGATTCAAGGATGCGGTGGATCAGTTAGGAAAGAGGGATGAATGGTTTGCGTTCAGGAGGGAGTGTTTCAAGGAGGAAGCTAAGGATTGGTGTGAGTTTCATGGGTTGGAGTATGAATGAGGGTGGGGAATGATTCCGCTTTCCCTACGGATCCATTCCACCATTTGTTCTCCGATTGTTTCATCACGAGCAATAGGCATCTCCCTTTGACCGTTTCCTTAGGCGTCATTAGCCTAAAGTAATTAACCTCGGCATGCCGAATGGCATAATGCGCATCAATAGAACTCGTAATTCCATAATACAAGGACACCCCCAACAAACAGGCAATGATAAACCCCGATACACCAGGAGATTGATTTAGTTTTTTATAAAACACAAAGGTCGTAATACAAACAACGATAAAATATCCTACCGATACCATCAGGATTAAACGACGACTTTTCGCTTCGTTTATAGCTTCACGATAACTCTCCAGATATTCTTCATTCTCCCTGTTTTTCTGAAAGGTCTTCTTCTGTTTCTCATGGCGGATTTCCCATAGTAACGTACGATCTTCCTTTACAACTTTATAATGAAACCCACCTGCACTGCCTTCTTTAATCACCTCGGATGTCTCTGCATTGACCAGTATCGGAAAAAACATGAGCAAGAACACCAATATCATAGCTTTTTTCAACATAAAATCCCCCTTTTCTAAAACAGAAGCTTTTCCCTTGACAAAAAAACGCATTTATATAATAATGAATATCGAATTAGAATTATTACAATCTGTTAATGATTCTCAATCACAACCATTACTAGGAGGAATTTACACTATGTCATTAATCGGTTCACAAGTCGTACCATTTAAAGCAGAAGCATTCAAAGACGGTGAGTTCATCACTGTTACAGACGAAAGCCTGAAAGGTCAATGGAGCATTTTCTGCTTCTACCCTGCGGACTTCACATTTGTATGCCCGACAGAGCTTGAAGACCTTCAGAATAACTATGAAACTCTTAAAGAGCTTGGCGTAGAAGTGTACTCAGTTTCTACGGACACTCACTTTACACATAAAGGCTGGCACGACAGCTCAGAAAAAATCGGTAAAATCAAATACGCAATGATCGGTGATCCGTCACAACGCATCACTCGCGGTTTCGATGTATTAAATGAAGAAGATGGTCTTGCTGACCGCGGAACATTCATCATCGACCCGGATGGCGTTATCCAGGCAGTTGAAATCAACGCTGGCGGAATCGGCCGTGATGCAGATATTCTAGTAAGCAAAATCAAAGCGGCACAATATGTGCGCAACAACCCAGGCGAAGTTTGCCCGGCTAAATGGCAGGAAGGTTCTGAAACACTTAAGCCAAGCCTTGACTTAGTTGGTAAATTATAAGGAGTGCTGAACATGCTCGAAGCAGATATTAAAGCACAATTAGAACAATACCTGCAAATGATGGAAGGCGACATCGTCCTGAAAGTCAGTGCAGGCGACGATGACACGTCGAAGGAGATGCTCGCTCTTGTAGATGAGCTCTCTTCCATGTCATCCCGCATCTCAGTGGAAAAAGCAGAACAGACAAGAACACCAAGCTTCAGCGTAAATCGTCCTGGTGAGGAGACCGGCATCACTTTTGCCGGGATTCCCCTTGGACATGAATTCACTTCCCTGGTCCTTGCCCTCCTGCAAGTGAGCGGCAGAGCGCCGAAAGTGGATCAAAGCGTCATTGACCAGATCAAGAGTGTCAAAGGTGAACACCACTTCGAGACGTATGTCAGCCTAAGCTGTCATAACTGTCCGGACGTGGTGCAGGCATTGAACATCATGAGTGTCCTGAACCCGAATATCACACATACGATGATCGACGGAGCTGCCTTCAAGGAAGAAGTGGAGCGCAAGAACGTCATGGCCGTTCCTGCTGTCTACCTGAATGCTGAATTCTTCAACGGCGGCCGTACGACTCTGGAAGAAATTCTTTCAAAAATCGTCGAAGGTCCCGGTGCGGATGAGCTATCGGATAAAGATCCGTATGACGTCCTTGTTGTCGGTGGCGGACCAGCGGGAGCAAGTGCGGCGATTTACGCGGCACGTAAAGGGATCCGTACAGGAATCGTCGCGGAACGCTTCGGAGGTCAGGTCCTTGACACGATGAGCATCGAGAACTTCATCAGCGTGAAGCAGACGGAAGGTCCGAAACTTGTGGCGAGTCTTGAAGAGCATGTGAAGGATTACGGCATCGATGTCATGAACCTACAGCGTGCCAAGCGCCTCGAGAAGAAAGATCTTGTGGAGCTTGAGCTTGAAAACGGTGCAGTACTGAAGAGTAAGAGCCTGATCATCTCAACAGGTGCTCGCTGGCGCAATATCAACGTTCCTGGTGAAGAGAAATTCAAAAACAAAGGTGTGGCGTACTGCCCTCACTGTGACGGACCACTCTTTGAAGGCAAAGATGTCGCTGTCATCGGCGGAGGAAACTCCGGTATCGAAGCAGCCATCGACCTTGCAGGAATCGTCAAGCATGTCACGGTCCTTGAGTTCAACTCTGAACTGAAAGCCGACGACGTGCTGCAGAAACGTCTTTACAGCCTGCCGAACGTGACCGTGATCACGAACGCACAAACGCAGGAAATCACCGGTACGGATAAGGTGAACGGCATTACCTACACCGACCGTGATACTCACGAAGAGAAACACGTCGAACTGCAAGGCGTATTCGTCCAAATCGGTCTCGTTCCAAACACAGACTGGCTCGGCGACCTTGTAGAACGTACAAAATTCGGTGAAATCATCGTAGACAAACACGGTGCCACCAACGTCCCTGGCGTATTCGCCGCAGGAGACTGCACAGACAACGCCTACAACCAAATCATCATCTCCATGGGATCAGGAGCCACCGCCTCACTCGGCGCGTTTGACTATCTGATTCGTAACTAAAGAGATTAAGAGGTTCGTCCCTTTTTGAGGGACGGACCTCTTTTTGTCTTGAGGGAAGATTCTTGTGAACGGGTTTGGAGGTCCGTCCCTCTCTTAAGACCCTCCCCAAAAATCCATGACGATACCGGCTTTGTCGTCGCTTTTTTTGAATCTTGGGTAGGTAATGCATTCGGGGTCTGATTCTTCGAGGTCGATCAGGTCGGCTGCATATTTCTCAATTCCTTTTTCAAGGATGCTGTACGTTGTGTATTCCCAATAGGACTCTCCTTCTGGGATCGATTCCGTCGGGAGGAATAATCCGTCTGTCAAGAGGATCAGATGGGTCAGCCCGACCTTGTTGATCTTCCCATATTCAAAATACTTGACCGCTTCCGGCTCCCCGTTCAGGACTCCATATCCCCCTGCCGCATTACTCAGCTGCCTGTTCGCAATAAGCTGCTCCTTCACATGGGGCATGATTTCATCCTTCGTCCTGAACCCTCTCCGGATGCACTCCCTCCACATTTCAATCGCGGTTTCTTCGAGATGCTCTACCTGCAGCCTCGTCAAGGGACGGACCTCGCCACTTTCATAGACGGCGAGGATCATACAATCCCCGGTTTGGATGAACTCGATCCCGCTATCCTGCACGCGGACAGCTGCAAGGGCCGTCCCCCATAGCTGTTCCTTCTGATTACCGTTGATTTGATATTTTGTCATTTTCATATGTAAACGTTCATTGATCCTTGTTAATGCTTCTTATAGGGATTGATCCCCCGACTCAATGGATTCCAATGCATCCTTTACCGTATGGGAAGCGATGTAGCCACCTGTCAGATTATCTTTTGAGACGAACGGAACGAGGGACGATACTCCGTCTGCGACACCGAATAGAGACTGGTGCTCATTGAAGATCAATGCATCTTCGTTTAAGGGTCCGTCCCCCTTGATGGTGATGTGGTGCAGTTTCATGTGTACACTTCCTTACTAGAAATATATTTTCGTGAAAAGGGCTCTCAGGAGTCACTTATCAGCGTTATTTTCAAGATATCAGCGGAAAATTGATTTTATCAGCGAAATTCCGATTATATCAGCGAATCTAGGAATATATCAGCGATTCCTAAATCCGACTCACTTCGGAACCACATCCCGAAACAAAAAGCGATCCCGCCCCGTGACCACGTCCGGAGTCACTCTCTCCTCCCCAAGCTCGTACCGGATCGGAAACTCAAAGTTCGGACCGTCAAACACAAACGTATGGAACTCCCCATTCTCCCCGCAGATATCACAGTTCTCAGGATAATCGCTTAGAAAATCCGCATCGTATACCCTACCTGCAAACGACCGATCCAGCTGTTCCATATCGATACAAGTGAGCACCGTCTTGAATCCACGCTCGATAAATTCACGACCCAGTTCTCCTACGTCCCTACCCCATAATGGGAAAATCGTCGTAATGCCTGTCCCTTCAAGCATCTCCTCCCGATATGCCCGTACATCCGCAAGATGAATATCTCCGAATACCATATGGGTGACCCCGTCTTCCAGCATCCTGGAAACGGCTTTCCCCATCCTCTCCTGATATACTTCATTCGGACAGTCCTGGGGGAGCCATACCTCACGCAGTGGAATGCCTAGAGACTTCGACTGCCGCTTCAACATCTCATACCGAACCCCGTGGATCGAGACCCGGTCGAACCCTTCCGTCAGCGTCACGAGGAGTGAATCCACCTCGTATTCAGGATTTTGTTGTATGTTATATAATGCCAGAGTGGAATCCTTTCCACCGCTATATGCAATGACTGTTTTCATGTTAGCCTCCCTAGTTTCCAATGAGTTTTCTCACTATTCATTATTCCAAACCTTGACGGGGAACTCAAACTTCTTGGTATAAAAAAAAGAGGCTGTGAAGCCCCTTTTAGCCTTTTCCTCCGGCAAAATGCCGACTTCAGCAAAATATCCTCTCCCCACCCTTGAGGGACGGACCTCCAATTCCCAAACACCCCAACTCTTAGAGATCGATGTTGAGGTCCGTCCCTCTACCACCTTAAAAATTCTCAGTATTATACAGAAACCCTGGTCTCAATATAACTCCTCACCAGCTCCCAACCTTCTTCTCGTTTCTTAAAGGTGTCGAAGAACATATTCCCGGTTTCCATCGGTTTTCCGTTCTGTACGATGGTGGCGTAGAGGATCGCCATCGTTTCATCTTCTTTCAATGGAATGATCGACATTTCGCGGATGTCCCATTCTGCCTGTTGCCCTTTGACGTAGGCAAACCCCTGCTTCCAGCCTTCAACCGACTCCTCATATCCGAATGCCTCGATGTCTCCATCCCTGACTTCCCTCCCTTGATAATCGGCGGAAATGAATGTCTCCAATTCTATGAGCGATGAATTCTTCCATGCCTGTATAAACGCGTCAAGAGCTGCTCTAAAGGATTGACTGTCCATTGTAACCTCCTACACTTTGTTTCTACCAATTATTTCAAATCTCAGTCATAAACTCAACAAAGAAGCCCGACTCATACAGTCGAACTACTCCTAAACATTATGGTACAAACCAACTACACGAGCGCCTTATTCCCCTTCACCATCCACATCAAAATTAATCCGTGAATCAAAGATACGAGCAACAGCGTCACGTATGGAGACACTCCATCCCAGGCATCCACCACATACGGTTTGTCGGAGACTGCGATCACCACGATACCGGTCATAAGGATGAAGATTACCTGGTAGAATGCCGAAGGGTACAGTCCACTTTTGTAGAAGGTTCCCCGGTGCAACCAAACCCCGACAAGAAATCCATTTAAAATCAGGGATGAGACCGCTGCAAGTAAGACCGTATTCCAAGATAGTGTGCTGCTTAGAATGTCCGTGAATCCGAATAGACTTAAACACATAAGCAGTGCACTCACCAATGAAAATAAAATCTTCTTCAATTCGACTCCCCCTTTCCACATTCAGCTTTAGTGTAATTTTACACTTAAAGAGGGTTATTTTCCATATTTTTCTTAAAAGAGAAACCGAATGTGCTGTCCCCCGTTTAGTATGATTCTTATAGGGAAACACACAACTACAACCAACTAAAGGAGGAATTCATTATCGCACACGATCCAAAACAAGCAGCGGCAAAAATGAATGAAGACAAAAAGGAAGAGATTATGCAGCATTTCGATTCGTTCAAGGACTACTTGGGTAATCAGGTTCAGAAGGGTGAAAAGCTGGGTCTAGGAGAGGAAGCTCTATCGAAAGGGGCTAAGCGCGTGGCCGATTATTTAGCGGAGCATGAGGAACCGCGTAACCGGGAGCAGAAGGTGCTGAATGAGATGTGGCATGTAGCCAACAAGGAAGAGCGTGAGCATATGGCTCATGTGTTAGTAAAACTTGCTGATCAAACCAATTAAAGAACACAGTTCTGAGCCCCCACTGAGTGATCTTTGGGGGCTTTTCCTATGATTAATGTTGTTCTTGTAAGACCATGCCGATTTGCGCCAGGGCTTCTTTCACGGTAGCCACCGTTGGGATCGTGGATAAATCGACACCCACCTCGATCGCTTCAACGGCTAATTCCGGTCTTATTCCTGATATGATGGAGTGCACACCTAGAAGGGATAATACGTTCGTGACCTTGAAGAGATAATCGATGACCATGCGATCAAGCGTATAAACACCGGAGAAATCGATGATTAAGCGATTAACGTTTTGATCCTTCACTTTGCACGGAATTAAATCGAGGAGGGTCATGGCTTTCTCTTGATCTATTTTTCCTCTTAGGGGAAGAACGGCCACATCATCGATCAATGGTACGAGGGTCGCAGATAATTCATTGATTTCCTCATTCATGTCCTGCTGATTCTTTTCTGTTTCTTTCCGCTTGGTGATGTCCCAGACGTAGGTTTGAATGGCCATTGTATCCCCTACTTTGACAGGGTGACAATATAACTCGACCTCTACCTTTGTCCCATCCATCCGATACACTGTTTCTTCAATGATATCTGCAGGCTTTCCATACGCAGATTGAATTCTCCGACTGATGGCTGCCTTTGAGCTTTCCTGGAAAATATCGAGGGGACTCGCACCGATCATGCTTTCTTTGTTGCTTCTGAAGAACTCTTCCGCTGCATGATTTATATACAGGACCTTATAGTCCGTGTGAATAATGAGTGGATCCCGTGAATATTCCATCACTTCTTTATAATCTATTTCTGCAACTGAAACATTCACATTATCACTCCTTTTCCTTCTACGATACAGGTTGTTTTACTAGATAGCAAGGAGATGGTATCTGTTACCATTCTGCCAGCTCACCTACCGGCCAACGTTTTTTTGATCTCACAGTCCAGGGTATCCCCATAATCCGAGGTCGAACCCGAGCCCGTCCAGATTTGCCGCAACGATGATCCATACCAGTCCGAGAAATAGAAGTTTAGGCTTATTCGTTTCGTTTCTCGTTAAACGGATAAATAACACCCAGGTCAAGATAAAGAGAATGAGAATAAACCACCAGCGTGGAGACAGGAAACAATGATCCAGCCAATAGTTGATATTTTCCCGTGTCACTTCCAGAGACTTTTCCCTTAATTGATCATAACGTTCATCCATACACTATCTCCTTTAAAAAAAGCCCTCAAAGATGATCTAAGAGGGCTCTGAATGCAGGATATTTCCTTCGATTATAGTGTGTGCCAATGAAGAGTATTTATTCTCCGTCATGATACAAATTCCCTAATCTCAACTATTTTCTAAATCTTTCGTTTAATCTGCGGAAATTAGAGGTAGGGTATGTATGGGAAGGCTTACGTCCTTTTTTTCAGGGACGGACCTTGCGAAATGATGAAAGGGGGATTTCCATGAAGCGTCTTTGTTTCGGTATCTTGCTCACCGTATTGTTCCTCACCGGCTGCAGTTCCTTAAAGGTACTCGACCCGAAAGGTACGGTTGCAGAACTTCAATTGAACTTATTCCAAATTTCCATTGCAATCATGTTGTTCGTCTTTTTTGTCGTGTTTTCCATGTTCGTGTACTTCACATGGAAGTACCGGGAAACACCGGAGCGCCGCCACGTCAATCCTTCTTATGTGAAAGGGAATAGGAAGCTTGAAGTCATGTGGACTGTCATTCCGATTCTATTATTGGTGATCCTCGCCGTCCCTACGGTAAAAGGTACCTTTTCCCTCGCCGAATCGGATGAGACCAGTGAAAACCCACTGACAATCGAGGTGACGGGACATCAATATTGGTGGGAGGTCCACTATCCCGATCAGGGCATTACCCTGACAAATGAAGCATACATACCAGTGGACCAGCCTGTCGTGTTCCAATTAAAATCCGCCGATGTCATCCATTCCTTCTGGATGCCGAGGCTTGGTGGAAAAAAAGATCTCATACCAGGAAAGACGAATACTCTGACGCTGAATGCCTCAGAGGAAGGCGTCTACAAAGGACAATGTGCAGAGCTCTGCGGGGCTTCCCATTCCTATATGAGATTCCAGGTTCACGCAGTCGGGAAACAGGAGTTCAGTCAGTGGGTCGATCAACTGTCTCAGGTAAAGGCATCTGAAAATCTTGATCCGACAGCTGAAAAAGGAAAGAAACTATTTATCTCCAAGTGTTTGACCTGTCATGCGGTTTCGCCTTCAGAAAGAAGCGAGGGTCCGAATCTTGCCGGATTTGCAGATAATGAGCGGATAGGCAATGTCCTTTCGAACACGGACGAAAATGTAGAGAAATGGATCAAAGATTCGTCCTCTTTCAAACCGGACGTCAACATGCCTCCATTTCCTGACCTGACAGAAGAAGACCTTAACGCATTAAGCACGTATCTTTCCCAATTAGAATAGGAGGTGGAGTATATGGATATCAAGTACACCCTTTTCGGACGGGAATTCGTATTCCCCTCTGATATCATCGCGGCAGACATCTCGATCATCCTGATGGCATTGACTGCCCTGTTTTTATTAACACGTTATAAAAAGTGGAAGTGGGCCTGGGACTGGGCAACTTCCACTCACCATCATAAAGTAGGGATTTTATATCTTGCGGCAGGAGGGGCCTTCTTTCTTCGCGGTGGTCTTGATGCCCTAATCATACGGCTTCAGCTCGCACTTCCGGAGAATCAGTTCTGGGTCTTCCAGGGTGAAAAGTATAACCAAATGATGACCACTCACGGTACGACGATGATCTTCTTCGTCGCCATGCCATTATTGATCGGGCTGATGAATGTGGCCGTCCCCCTTCAAATCGGGGCGAGGGACTTGGCGTTC
Organism: Bacillus sp. es.034; assembly: GCF_002563655.1. Lineage (GTDB taxonomy): Bacteria > Bacillota > Bacilli > Bacillales > Bacillaceae_B > Rossellomorea. Next base: position 122,614 of record NZ_PDIY01000001.1, read on the forward strand.
CCCCACCTCAACTTGTTGAGCTTTTGGCTGTTTCTCGTCGGCGGGGCATTGGTCAATATCAGCTTCGTGCTCGGTGGATCGCCTTCTGCGGGCTGGACGGGCTTTGCTCCCTTAAGCCTGGATGTATATACCCCGGGTCCCGGTCTCGATTATTATGCCATCGGGATCCAGATCGCCGGAGCAGGGACGATCATGTCCGCCATTAACTTCCTGGTGACAATCATTCGCAAACGGGCTCCAGGGCTTACTTTTATGAGGATGCCGTTATTTACGTGGTCCTCCTTTGTTACATCGATCCTGATTTTATTCGCCTTTCCCGCCCTGACCGTCGCCCTGTTACTACTGACGATGGACCGGGTGTATGGAACGGCTTTTCTGACGGGGACAGAGGGAAACCCGATCATATGGCAGCACTTATTCTGGATCTTCGGTCATCCGGAAGTATATATTTTGATTTTGCCGGCGTTCGGCATCTTTTCCGATGTGATCACTACTTTCTCCAGACGCAATCTGTTTGCCTATCCGGCCATGGTGTTTGCCCTCGTCCTGATTGGGTTCCTCGGATTCATGGTGTGGATCCATCATATGTTCACCGTGGGGCTCGGGCCGATCTCAAACGCCATCTTTGCCCTGTCGACCATGTCGATTGCGGTCCCGACGGGAATCAAGGTGTTCAACTGGCTCTTCACGCTGCGGGGAGGGGTCATCCGCTTTAAGACCGCCATGTTGTTTTCACTGGCGTTCATCCCTACCTTCCTCATCGGCGGAGCCACGGGTGTCATGCTTTCATCGGCCCCTGCAGATTATCAGTACCATGACAGTTATTTTGTCGTCGGTCACTTTCACTATGTGATCGTCGGTGGGACTGTCCTCGGAATCTTTGCAGGAGTGTATTACTGGTGGCCGAAAATGTTCGGCTTCCTGCTTAATGAAGTTTTGGGAAAATGGCATTTCTGGCTGTTCACCATCGGCTTTCATGTCACCTTCTTCCCGATGCATCTGATGGGATTGAACGGGATGCCCCGCCGTGTGTTTACGTATTTAAAAAGTGATGGATTAGGAACATTGAATCTCATCAGTACAATCGGAGCCTTCCTCATGGCGCTGGCCGTGATGATCTTTCTCTGGAACATTTTCTGGAGTTACCGGAATGAAAAGCGGGACCTCACCGGTGACCCGTGGGAGGGACGGACCCTTGAATGGTCGATTCCGTCGCCGCCTCCTCTGGGCAATTTCATCAATCGTCCCCTCGTCACCACGGTCGATCAGCTGTGGTATGAGAAGCAGGAAGGGGATGGAACCATTCGAATGGCAGAGGAAGAAGACGTCATTTACGTATCGAATCCTACGGCACAGCCACTGATGCTCGCAGGAGCCCTGTTCGTCTCTTCCTTTGGCTTCATCTTTGGATTTCCACCCCTGCAATGGTTCGGTTTTGCCAGTGTAATCGGAATGTTGGCGCTTCGCTCTTTCACTGCCGGTCGCACATGGACGCCTTATACGCCTGATGAACTCCGGGCAGAAAGGAGGAAAGGGTCCCAATGAATCAACACGCATTCGAAATCGATCAACAGCAGGACAAGAAGCTCGCCATGTGGTTCTTTATTGCCGCGGAGGTTGTCATCTTCGCCTCCCTTTTCGGGGTGTATCTAACCCTCAAATCCCATCTATCAGACGGTCCATCCAGTGAAGAAATGCTGGAGTTGAAGAGTGTCGTGATCTCGACGGTCCTTCTTCTATCAAGCAGCTTCACCATCTATGCCTGTGTCAGCTCGAGTGAAAAGGGAAAAACGAAGCAGACGCTCCTTCTATTACTACTGACCCTTCTCCTAGGAGGCATCTTTTTGATAATGGAAGCAAGGGAGTTCTTCCATTATCATGAAAAAGGTTTTGAACTGGACACCAGTCCATTCCTATCCTCCTTTTATCTACTGGTCGGGACCCACGGAATGCATGTCCTGGCAGGAGTCATCTGGATGGGGATCTTACTCATCCACTTTGGGGTAAAAGGGGTTTGCCGGGAAACATCCTCAAGACTTTCGGTGTTCTCCCTTTATTGGCACTTCGTGGATCTCGTATGGGTCTTGATCTTCACCCTCGTCTATCTGTTTGGAAAGGTGGGATAAGTGTGAAAAAAACGGCGTTCATCTTCCTGTATATCATTGTAATCGGTTCCGCCATCGGGGGATATGTTCTCGTTGAATACAGCAAGGGACAACTTGAACGTTCAACGCTTCTCCTCCTGCTCTTAACCCTTGCCTTTTTATCCATCAGCTTGCAGCTGACGGTATTGATGAAAACGAAAGCACCCCTGACAAAGTGGAAGTGGCTTTCTTTATCGAGCGGCCTGCTTATCGGCGGGCTGACTTTTCTTTATTTATTCCTTCTTAAGTAAATGGAAAAGGGCACGCTCCCTTTTCCATTTCATCCTCACTACATTCCCGCTGGTTTAAACATATATATAAAACATGACTTTTCTCCCTTCCCTCCCTCTTTCAATCATGTTAAAATAATCCAAAATCAGACAAATAGTCACCCCTTTATTGAAAGGAGATGTAGATAATGTCAGAAAATAATGAGCTGTACACCATTTTAAGGACACTTGAGACCTATTCCCAAAGTGACATCACACATTCATTTTCTGAACATGATACTGACCTCTTGAGGGTTTCTTATTCCCATGAATCCAAAGTCTTTGTCGTCAGACAACATGACTCAGTGGAAACCTATCCGGACAAACCGTCCGCTTTAGCCAGGTTAGAATCATTATTACACGATTTAAAAAACCCTGCCCGGTAAAAAAGCATGCCATACCACAAAAAAAAGACCCGTCGCCGCTATCGGATCGACAGGTCTTCTTTCTTTTCCGGAAATCATCAGGTACTATTTATTGTTATTTGAATTGTTTGAGCGGCTGGAGTTGCTTGAGCTACCCGAGTTGCTTGAATTACTTGAGTTGCTGGACTGGCTTCCGCCCTTTGCTCCGATTTCCTGATAAAATTTCTTATCGTGATTCTCTGACGTGGCTTCTCCGCCTTTTTCACCAATCTCCTGGTAGAATTCCTTGTCATGATTCTTCGCTGTTTGTTCTCCGCCTTTACGGCCGGCTTCTTCGTAGCTCATTTTGTTGTTGTTATTGTTGTTGCTGCTGTTGCTGTTGCTGCTGTTATTATTGTTTCTGCTGTTATTGTTATTGTTATTGTTACCACTATTGTTATTGTTATTGTTGTTGTTTGCCATAATTAAAATCCTCCTTAAAGTTAGTAAAGTTGGTTCTAAACAAATTCATCAAGGACGGTGGATTTAGTTATTGTTGCTGTTTGAATTATTGCTGTTTAAGCTGTTTGAGCTGTTTGAGCTGTTTGAGCTGTTTGAGCTGTTTGAGCTACCCGAGTTGCTATTGCTTGAGTTGCTGGACTGGCTTCCGCCTTTCGCTCCGATTTCCTGATAAAATTTCTTATCATGATTATCTGAAGTGGCTTCCCCACCTTTTTCACCAATCTCCTGGTAGAATTCTTTGTCATGATTCTTTGCTGTCTGTTCTCCGCCTTTACGTCCGGCTTCTTCGTAACTCATTTTACCGTTGTTATTGTTGCTGTTGTTGTTACTGTTTGACATAAATAAAATCCTCCTTAAGTTTAGTAAAAATGGTGTTGTACGATTGTACATTGGTTATATACCTCGTGATACGAAAGCTAAACCGATATGGGGGTTTTTAACATTTCTGTAATATAATTTTTACCGGTGAGAACCCGAGTGAGGCGATGCCTCCCAATAGAAGTACCGCGTGAAGAGGTGTATCATGGAGATAGATTAATTACAAAAAGGAGTCTTGTGACATGGAATACATCATGCGGGGAACCCAGGCGTTCAAGAATGCAAACCTGGCTTTGTTTGCAGGAGGCTTCAGTACGTTCGCGATTCTGTGGGGGACCCAGCCCCTGCTTCCTGAGATCGCCCGTGAGTTCAATGTCTCCCCGGCCACATCGAGTCTCAGCCAATCGTCCACCACCATCGCCCTGGCGATCAGTCTTTTGATTGCGGGATCGTTATCAGATGTGTACGGCCGGAAATCCGTCATGACCTTCTCATTACTGGCTTCTTCCATCCTAGCCATCTGTACGGGATTTGCATCAGGCTTCCATATGCTCGTCCTCGGCAGGATCCTCCAGGGGATTACGCTTGCAGGTCTGCCCGCCGTCGCCATGGCTTATCTGGGTGAAGAAATCGAAGCGAAAAGTCTCGGAATGGCCATGGGATTGTACATCAGCGGAAACTCCATCGGGGGCATGTCCGGCCGGATCATCAGCGGCGTCCTGACCGATTATTTCAACTGGCATATTGCACTGATGGGAATCGGGGTCATCAGCCTGCTTTCAAGCATCATCTTTATCATGCTGCTTCCGAGGTCTGCCCATTTCGAACCCCAGAACTTTAAGCTCACGTCCCTGGCAGGATCCCTGTTCAGTCAGTTCAAGGTCCCGGGCCTCACATATCTTTTCTCCATCGGATTTCTCTTGATGGGCGGATTCGTCTCACTCTACAATTACATCGGATTCGAGCTGATCGCACCACCCTACTCACTCAGCCAGACCGTCGTCGGCTTCATCTTCATCGTCTACATCGTCGGCACCTTCAGCTCCACGTGGATGGGGATGCTCGCAGATCAATACGGAAAAAAGAAAATACTGGCCTTATCGCTCGTCATCATGTTAACAGGCGTCGTGACGACCCTGCACCCGAATCTATGGGTGAAAATCATCGGAATCGCCGTCTTCACATACGGATTCTTCGCCGGACACTCCATCGCCAGCAGCTGGGTCGGACGATTAGCCGTCCATGACAAAGCACAGGCTTCCGCCCTTTACTTGTCCGCCTATTATGCGGGCTCAAGCGTGGGCGGTACCGTGAGTGGCAGCTTCTATCACCAGTGGAACTGGCAGGGCGTGGTGTGGATGATCGTCACCCTCTCTGTTATATCGATTGGGATATCAATGGGGTTGGGAAAGAGGGAGAATGTGCGATCCACATAAAAAAGAGGACGCTTCGTGAAGTCCTCTTCCACCCGTCCTCAAACTAATCAATCAGAGATACATGGTTCTTATACGTTCTATCTCAAAAAAAAATCATCCATCCCTACTCCATCTCCACCGTTTCCTCATACGTCATCCCGAACGATTGATACTCTATTTGCACCTGCCTGACTTTCTCATCATGAAACACGTTCACGGCATAGATCCTGTTCTCCTTTGTGGCTGTTCCCGTCGTCCAAGCGATCCATTCGTTCTGCATTTGTGGGACCCGCCTTAATCCTTACGTCCCCCACATTTTCAAAGCTGATTTCTTCAGGCAGCTCATTACGGGGTCCATCGGTAATGGCATACCCTCTCAGCAGGTTGCTCACCTGCATCTTCACTTCATCTGGCGCTTCATTACCATTGACCGTGACCCCGGTCACCTTCGCCTCTTTCCATCCATGATTGGTCACTTCAACAAGGACGGACGTCCCTGCTGCATTTTGAGCAACGACTCCAACTTCCATGGGAGGATACATCTACATCCTCATCCACATATACCCTCCTCCAACAGCAGCCACCATCATAAACTAAACAATTATCCACCAGCGCTTCTTCATCCATCTATCTCCTTAGGTTGCTCCTCATTTCCTGCCATGTGCATTCGGAATTCCAACAGAATCAACACGATTCCCGTTCCCGCTGCAATCACCGCCAACACCGATGGTAAGGTCCCAACCTCAATCAACGCGGTTCCGAATACACCGTACCGAAAGTCCCATCCGAGTCCGCCATCTCCCATCAGCAAGCCGGAATAAACCGTAGCCGCTATAAGTGTCGACCCATAAAGAATCGCACTGACCATCAAACAGGTTAACCCAATCCACAATCGTTTCATCGCATACACCCTATCTTCCAAAGAACCTCGGCAATTGAACCCCAAGATCGAATAACGCGCTCGTCACAAGGAGGATGAGCACCGGGATAACGCAGAGGATGAGAATCCATATCCAGGTTTGGTTGGAAGATCCCTCTCTCTTATACTTTCTGTACATTTCTTGAACTCGCTTTTGCTTTTCATTCGTGGGTTCGGTCATATCCTATACCTCCCCGTTTTTATACAATTGTTTCCATGCTTCTAACCTATTCGCCTGTGCCCAGTCATAATCCTTTTTTCAGAGTTCGAGAAAAATAAAGAAGCAACCAGTAAAGTCTGATTGCTTTTTTCACGTATTAAAACCCCGACCCCCTCAGCCCAACAATAAACAACCCGACCACAAGGATAAACCCAACCGGCAGCACCACCAGAATCACAGCCGATGCCTTCCTCCAAAACCCCGGTGCACTATACCAGGATGCAAAGGCAGCACCGAAATATCCAATTAAGATGATCCACACCCATAGATGACCAATTTGTTTCCCGACAAGCGACTGTAAAATCAAGAACGTGACGATCAGAATCCCAATTGACAGAAGGCCAAAGTATTTTCTCATGTCTGTCTCCATTCATACTGAATATCCGGCAGATTCTCCTCGTTTTCGTGACCTCTTCCGATCACCACAAACCCGTTCTTTTCATAAAACCTCCGGGCGTTCTCATTCACTTCAAAGGTGTACAGGGTCAAGCACCCGCTTGACTTCGCCTTTGCTTTATCCAATAACATCTGACCGATTCCGAGTCCTTGATAATCAACGTGAAGGTATAGCTGACTGATTTCAGTTTCATTATAGGCGGCCATTCCGGCTACTTTTCCATTTATAAGTGCCAGATCAACTTGGTACTGCCGAGGCAGGATGTTGGTTAAAAAATAGAGGTGACTTTCCACACTATGTTTTTCCTTTTGCCCAATGGCCCGCTCCTTACTTTCCCGCCACATGGCCACGGTTTCCTTGGCATACTTCAGGTCAAAGGGAATGATTTCTGGTCTCATCCATGTTCCTCCTCAATCCACCCCAACATTATTTTTTCTCTTTCAAAATCGTAAAAATCAAAAAGGATATCAAAATCAAAAAGACGATCCCGACGCCACTCAGAATGTCGTAAATGTCATTCACAAGATAGATATGAATATCCAATCCCCCACGCCTTTTTCCTAATTATTTCAAATAATGGATTCTTTCTCAATCTTTTTTAGAAGAATAATGGAGAGAGCTTACCCGCCTTAGGTAAGCTCTCTCCATTATTCTTCCGGAATGATGTGCAGTTTCTCCAGCACCTCTACCGTCAGATTCTTCGCTTCCGTCCCGCTTCCACCCAAATTGACGGCGAATACCCACTCTCCCTTATCGGTTTCCACATACCCCGTGTACCAGCCGAGTCCGAAATCCGACAACCGGGTCCCGGTTTTGCCGTGGATGATATAGTCGTCCTGCTCGTCATTGATCATGATCCGCTTCACGGTTCTCATCTGCTGTTTGTCATAAGGCAGGCTTTCTTCCACCAGATCTTCGAAAAAGTCCGACTGCTCCCGGGCCGATATTTTCAGACTGCTGTCGAGCCAGAAGGAGTCGATGCGACCAGAGATATCTTCGTTCCCATAATCCATCTTTTCAAGGTTTTCCTGCATCCTCTCCTCCCCGATATCACGGGCCATGGACTGATAGTACCAGATGACGGAGTATCTCATGCCGGAAGCGAGGGTGTGATTCCGATTCCAGTCCGGGAACTCCCTCACTGTTCCGTCCCACCGCTTCACCTCATATTCATCCCTGACAGCTCCCGTCGACAATCCAATCAAGGCGTGGGGCACTTTATACGTTGACTCCGGAGTATATCTCCGCTCGCTTCTCTCCTTGTTGTAAATGAATTCCTTGTCTGTCTTCAGGTTGCGGATGACGATGGTCGCGTCTTTTCCATTCAGCATGTCTGTGATTTCCGATTGAACATTGGTTTTGGCGTCGGCATACGTCGCTCCTATGACGATCAGGACCATACTCATGACCAGTGCAGCGATTCTCTTCATTGCATTCCACTCCTTATGGTTTAATAGAATGACAGGCCTATCGTTCTTGATTTTTAGTATACTGACAGAAACGATCGTGCCCAACACCGTTTTTCATAGACTGTACCCCTACAGATGGGAGGAAACAGAAGTGCCCCATGCCAAATTTGAAGAGATCATCCATTATATAGAGGAGCTTGCCGAGTCCGGTCACCTCAAGCCCGGGACCCGCCTGCCGTCGATCAGATCCCTTGCAGGCGAGTTCTCATGCAGCTTGAATACTGTTATCAAAGCCTACAAAGTACTAGAGTTCAGCCACAGGATTTATGCCGTGAGTAAAAGCGGCTATTACCTGGTTGAAGATTATCCTTATAAAAAACAGACCGGTTCAGCAGTACCCGCCTATGACTTCCTATCCGCCGGTCCCGACAAACATGCCATGCCCTATCTCGACTACAAGCACTGCATGAACCAGGCCATCGATCGGTACAAGGAAGACATGTTCACTTATTCCGACCTGCTCGGGCTTCCCTCCCTGCGCGAAGAACTCGCCCGCCATCTCCGGGATCTACAGGTGTTTACCGATCCTTCACGCATTGCCGTCACAACGGGATCCCAGCAGGCACTCCATCTCTTGATCCGCCTCCCATTCCCGAACGGCAAGCGGACCATCCTGACCGAACAGCCTGCCCATCCGAGTTTCATAGAATCAGTGAGGGACCAGCCCTGTCTGGGGATTGATATTGGGAGGGACGGACCTGACCTGGAGCAGCTCGAAGCCATTTTTCAAAACGAAGAGATTAAATTCTTCTATCTTGTCTCGAGATTTCATAATCCCACCGGACATAGTTACACGAACGAAGAAAGAAGGAAGATCGTTGAGCTCGCTGAAAGGTATGATGTGTATATCGTGGAGGACGATTATATGGGTGACCTCGATCCCGATTTGAAGCAGGATCCCATGTTTGCCTATCAACCGAACGGGAGGGTCATCTATACAAAAAGCTTTTCTAAAACCCTATTGCCGGGTCTGCGTCTCGGCCTCGCCGTCCTTCCAACTGAGTTGATCGAAGGATTCACACGTGCCAAGTTTGCCGCTGACGTCCATACACCGGTCATCACCCAGGGGGCTCTGGAAATCTATTTAAAAAACGGAATGTTCGGTGCCCATATTGAGAAAATCCGGGATCTGTACCGGAAAAAGGGAGAGGTGCTTTGCGGGGCATATCGTGCTTTTATGCGGGAGGGGACGTTCTATACATGCCCTGCATCGGGGTTCTACTCCACGGTGAGGCTGCCTTCTTCATTGAAAGCGGGTGATCTCATCCAACGGTTAAAGGAGAAAAACGTCTTGACACAGAGCACCAAATCCATGTATCTGAAGGAATTCATAAGATATGATGAGCTCCGGCTCAGTGTGTCCCATGTAGAGGATCATATGATTAGCGAAGGCGTTGCACTGATGGCAGAAACCATTCAGGAAATGATGATTGAGCGAAAAAAAGGGGTGATGTGGAGATAGTCCGGTAGTCCGGCGAACTCACAATCAAAAAAGCCGGAAGACTCCCCTCTTCCGGCTTCACTCTCTATTATTTTATAATCGTCGACCCTTGCAGCAGTTCCGGCTTCGCGCCAAGAATCAATAAGAATAATTTCGAGTCACTGATTTGTCTGTGCTTTTTCATGATGTCTTTCAGCTGAACGATATTCGGGTGAGCCTTCAGCTTTCGGACCTCGTCCTGATAGAGTGAGAGGATCGAATCCCGGACAAACTGTGGTTCGTAATCCGGAAGTTCTTTGTCCCGTAACAATGACCCCATGTAGCCGTACTTCAGCTGCAGTTGTCGCGTCAGGCTGGTGACGTGGACGAGCTGCTCATTCAGTTCCGGGTAATCCTGTTTCAGTGCTTCTACATCTTTTTTTGCTTCGTGCAGTTCGTTCATTCCTGCTACCATCATGCTCATGATGCCTCCCCTCCCATGTTCCAAGGTTTTTCGAGACCGATGATGTCATTCAGGATCTTGCTCTGCTTGCGGCGGACCCTTCTTCTTTCCGCACGTTCTTTTCCTGATTCGAACAAGAATCTCTCTTCTTCTGTTTCCGGTACGATTTCAGGTACCTTGACGGGATTTTTATTTTCATCAAGTGCGACAAAGGTTAGGAAAGCGGTCGCCGCCATTCGTCTCTCACCTGTGATCATATCTTCGGCAATCACTTTGCAGAAGATTTCCATCGATTTATTCCCCACATAGGACACGAAAGATTCAACGCAAACGGAATCACTTTGATGGATCGGATACAGAAAGTCAATGGAATCGGTTGACGCCGTCACACATTCCTTCACCCGTGCGTGACGTCTAGCGGATAGCGTAGCATTGTTATCAAGCTTCTTCATCAAAACCCCACCGAACAGGGTATTGTAGTTGTTTAAATCATTGATCATAACCTGGTCCGTACTGACGACCAGACTCTCTTTCGGATGCTTCTTGTTTGGCATGAAGAACAAGTCCCTTCTGTTTGTGTACTGGTATTTCAAACGTTTGATACCCAAAGTGTACGCCCCGAATCAGGATAAGTGAAATGAATGTTCTTTATCATCAGCATAGATACTGTCTATGCAACGGCTTACAATCAGGTGGTATCAATACCCATTTTCCCTAGATCGGGGCAAAAAAAAGAGCATTCCTCAGTCGGAAATGCCCCCCATTAATCGTTCCTGGGTAAAGGTGAGCCACTCTTTCGTGGCATACGATAAGTATTGATTTTTCCTCCAAATGATGGCGAGGTCCCATTCGATGACAGGTTTGACGACACGGATGGAGACCAAATCCTCCTTCAACTGCTCATAGACGCTGTAAGGCAGGATCGAAATCCCAAGTTTAGCCTCGATCATCTTGCCGATGAAGTCCCATTGAGAGCTTTCAGACACCACTTTCGGAAGGAAACCTGCTTCTTTACACGCCTCGCGGATCCGGTCATTCAAAGCGAAGTCCTTGTTAAAAAGAATGAGCTGCTCATCCTCGAGTTCCATTAATTTCACTTGCTTCCTGTCCGCTAACCGGTGCGTCCTCGGCACCACGACCCGAAGTTCTTCCCTCATAAAGGAAAAATGATGAAAATCCTCCTCTGCTGCAGGCAACACCCCGACGCCGACATCCAGTTGATCGGCAAGGATATCTTCTTCAATCCGCTTCGTCCCGTTCTCGATCAGCTGGAACGTGATGCCCGGATAGAGCGCATGGAACTCCCCCAGAACCTTGATGAACTGACCCGCATCCATGATTGGTGGCAGTCCGATGCGGATATGCCCCCGCTGCAGGCCGATTAGGTCATCAAGCTCATGCTGGACATTCTCGAACGCCTTATCGATTGTCTGCGCCTGCGTCAAAATCGCCCGTCCCGCATCCGTCAGCACAAGCTGCTTCCGGGAACGGTCGAACAGCTCAACACCAAGCTCATCCTCTAAGTTCCGAATCATCTTACTGATTGTCGGCTGCGTCACAAACAAATGATCCGCCGCACGGGTGAAACTCTTGAATCTCGTTACTTCTATAAAATATTTTAAGTGTCTGATGTCCACTTGAGCACCTTCTTTTCGATATCCATTCCTTTATAATCATAACAAATTAATTATAAATGTTAAGGACGGCGAATTGATTGACGGCCAAACTTCATACATGTCATACTTTTCATCGCAATCTATTGATTAGAAGAAACAGCCAAAGGAAAATAGCCGGAGTTTTTCCGGTTACTTTCAAAATGGTCCTTATTTTTAGGGTGAATAAGCGGAGTTTTTCCGCTTACGCACAGAAAAATCATCTATTTTTGTACTTTGAATCTTAATAGGCGGAATTATTCCGTCTATTTCAGTCATTTTCATCTAGTAATGACTAGATAAGCAGACTTATTCCGTCTATTTATCAGCTGTGGTGCTTAACCTGATCCACCAACCGATTCCCCTTTATTAGATCGTAATCTTTCACACCTTCGCATCGTCTATGTATAACGGCCATGTTCCTTCACCTCTCCCCTCTAAACCCCAACCCTTTCTCCCCAAGCGCCTTCCGAAGCTTCGGTATCGAAGACGGTCCCATCCCGTGAAAAGCAAGAATCTCCTTCTCACTGAATCCAGCCAGCTCTTCAAGCGTCGTGATCCCGTTATTCGCCAACGCTCTTCTCGCCGGGCTTGAGAGCACAGATAGAAATCCACTGTCAGGTTTCCGTTCTTTTTCACAAACTGGACAGGTCGGACAATCACTTTTTTTCACAAAGGTATGTCCGTTTTCACATGTCTTCACGTTTTCCTTGGAAGTCATGCTGCCACTCCTTTCTTCTCTCGCATCAGTGTCAACGCATTTACTAGAATCGTGACGATGATCAGTACGGCAGAAGAGAACGCCACGGCTCCCGATGTATCCATGATCGCCGACCAGTCCCCGATTTTGACCAGATGATGGTGATAGAAAATCTGGAAGGAAAGAGACAGGGCGCACGCTCCCATGCTCATGACGGCAAGAGTGAGCTGATTTTTTCTAAATGTCACGAACGGAAGTGTCCACGCCAAAAGCCCAAGCACCAGGCTGCCAACATTCAGCCAAATGATCATATCACTTCCCCCTCTACCTTGTTCCTAAATCTCCATATCCATGAAGTGAAAAGGAGACCCACCCCAACACAGGTTGCGATCAGATGATACACAAGAAGATCTCCCGTTTTTATATAAACAATCGCAAGCGTCCCACCAAAGATGATCATGATGGAAAACGACAAGCGTATAAGATACGCATTCAATTTCATACCACCCCTCCTCACTTTCATTATTCCAAAATATGTTAACCTATTCAATCCTTTCCTCATGTTAAAATAGAAAATATAACCAAAGGAGTCTGGTAATGTGAAATACATCATGATCGGAACGGCTTGTCTGATGGTCATCGGGATCATCGCAGGCACGTACTTTTTTGAAAAAGAGCCTAATGTAAGCAAACCTGAGACGCCGGAAATAAGTGATCCCGGTCCCCCTCCACTTCAATCGGTGGATGAAGCTGCACCTGTCGGATATTCGCTTCAACAGGATCAGCTGCAGATCACCTACAACAATGGAGAGAAGTGGATTCAAGTACCTATGGAAAAGGAAAATTTATTCCAAGGGGAGTATTCCGGGAGTGAGGACGAGCTGATAGAGGATAGTTATATCTTGACAGAAGATCTTGCTGCCTTCTTATATGCCCGTGATTATTCAGTGGATAAAAGCGTCCAATTGGTTTTTTCAAAGGACAAAGGAAAGACATGGGAAGATGCCAAGGTCACACCGGCTTCCCCGCCCATCCGTTTCAGGAAGGTCGGCTTTCTCAATGAATCCTTCGGCTATGTGATCCTCTCTGCCGACCGGACGATGTCACAGGAAATGGTCACCGTCTACTTATCGAAAGACGGCGGAAAGACGTGGAAGGAGATGCCCCGACCGGACATCACCCGGCTCATCTATGACGGAGGATTTGTCGACGAAGACACCGGCTTCCTCTCATTCGGCATCCTTAACCCCGAAGAACCGGATCTTCACATCACACAGGACGGCGGAAAATCGTGGAGCAAGGCAACGATGGAGATCCCGGATCAATATAAAAGGATCTTTGTCATAGCGGAAGTACCATTCAAAGAAGAAGATCACCTGGCCGTCTACGTCAATCAAGGTCCGAACGGTGACTATGAAGGCGGAAAAGTAAAAGGGAAATTCATCTCAGAGGATCAGGGACGGACCTGGTCATTCCAGGAGGAGGTACAGCCGGATGAATAAAAAAATAACCGGACGTATACTTTTTATCTTATCCCTCTCACTGTTCATCTTCCAAATGGGGTACCTCTTCCTTCACGCAACATATGCATTGGAATACATTGATAATCGTCTATTCTATGTCTTCAATATCCTGATGGTGGCGGGCATGGCTGCTTCTATCTTCCTTCTCTTTTCCATTCTGAAAAAGTGGAGGATCATCTCATACGTGACTGCGGGTATTCTTATCCTCCTTCAAGGGGGACTCATCCTGAACCATAGTCAGCAAACAAAGCAGATTGTAAGCTTTTCACCAGACATGAAAAATCAGTTCGTCTTAAAAGAGGACAGAAAAACGGGGGAAGCCGTCTATTACAGAACTTATTACCGGATCTTCGCCCGACCGAAAGAGGTCCTTCCGTCCAAAACACAAGGGCAATTCAAGCTGAAGTGGCTTGAAAATGACATTGCGGCGTTGACCTATCAAGCCGCGGATAAAAGCATTCACCAGTACATCGGTACATACGGCGCAAGAGATTCGGGCATTTCCTATACCTATGTTGGCCCGACGATTCAGGGTAAGTGGCAAGGAAACGGTGCAAGAATCGACAGCAGACCAGATGGAATCTCCGTCAACTACAATGGAAAATCCGGACAGTATAGCTGGGACAATGTCGTCCAATTCGGCACCATTGCCATCGTCCTTATGAGGGACGGTGAGGCGGAATGGACAATCGGATTGAATGAGAATTTTCAAAGTCACTCGAATGATCCGTTGCCTCCCTCTGGGGAGATTACGTTGTACCGGGTGAGTATGGATCGTGTAGAGCCGATCAGGCTTACATTCGTGGAATAGCAAGAATCCGGGATAATTGCTGATCCCGGTTTTGTTTTATTAATAGACTGATGGAAAGTCGCGTATGTATGTTGGATTAAGGTTTGAATTCAGATCATTTTCCGGGATCTGACTCATGAGAGTCAAGACCTATTGGGATATTCCGGCTTTTACCAACATTCCAAACGTTATCTCGTCTCTATAATCAATAAACAGAATGACCTTCTAAATAGCGACAGCCTCATGACTTTCTCACAACTGCCGCCCAATCAATCAACAAATCTGCTATAACCTTCACAAGCATCCCCACCACAATAAGAGCCAGATAGGATTTCAAGTAATTCCAGTCATATAGAACATAGAAATGAAAATGTACAAAAACCGGTACCCCTACAAAGGCAATAATGGCCATAATGATGGCATTCGCAATCAAATAAGGTTTCCACCCACTATATTTCTGATATAGGAGCGTATGAATTACGGGAATGGTCAGGAAGTCAACGGCATTCATGACCCTGAACGCTGTGATGAATTGGTGAGGATAGATCCACCAGTGATAGTAATAACCGAGTTCATTAATGAATCCTACGAGGATAAAACTTATAAGAAAAGCTACAATGATGTCTAAAGGACGCTTACGATCCATCAGCTTGATCAATAGGATAAGAAAGAGAATGTTCAGGATGACAATGACCCACCAGTGGATACTGAACAGGTCCTCACTCAGCCAATATTTGGTTTCCAGTTTACTCGCTTCATGATTGAGCCGCTGTATTTCTTCGAACATAAAAAAACACCTCCTTAAAGGAAGTATTTCCATGTTTCAGCCATTCATTCGAAGGAAGAGACCTCCATCATCAGATGGGTCTCATACAAAGTCTTATTCAACTTCCATTTTATCAGCCCTCCAGATCTTCACCAATTGATGCACCGTGAATGAACATGACAATATGGCGATAATCGACAACAAGAATGGATTGCTTAAAAACTCATGATTCCGACTTACTACAAACACAGCAATTACCCAATACATTACGATTGCCATGATTCTATTCACCTTCTCAGATTTAAACACAAATCCTCAGCCCCTTTAATGACTCCCCTTTTTCCTAAGAGAAAGCACCAATGCCACTACAAATAAAATCGCAGAAACCAGTAAAGTCATGACTGAACCGACGGGTGTTAAAAATCCAATAATCAACAGAGTAATAGCCACAAGTAACAAACCAATAATCATCCCTGTCCCCCTACCGACCCGAAAACCATTCCCCAAACTTTTTCATCCCCGAATCCTCTTTCACCCGGTTGTATTCGATAAAATCACCTTCATCAAATTCAGCCATCGTTTTATGAAAATGGCGCGGAATAAAGATATACCAAAGATCAGACCAGCTATTCACATTCTCGTGTCCCCGTATTTTTTCTGAGATGACGCCAGGAGATTTACTCTCAAAGAATCTCATTTCCTCCCCGTCATAGTAAGCCAGACAGGACCTGAATTCACATGCTCTGTTCTCCTCCCCGTGCATCAGCTTTAAAATCCCCTCGATGCCGATCGTGTCCAGCATATGATTCACATATGCCCTCGGGAATCCATTTAATGCCGAGATGAAAAAACCGGAGTCCAGCGCAATACATGGCTTTTTTACGATGGCGTACGCCTGCAACACTTTTTGTTTCGCAATTTCCTTGATGTCGTCACTTCTCGGTTCACTTAATTCTGCCTCGATCGGCAACACCTTTATGTTCGCCAACTCCTTTTGAGCAGTTGCGATTTTGCCTTTGTTGGTGGTGACGAAGATGATTTCTTTCTTGGTTTTCTCTTTCGTTGTTATCACATTTCTTCCTCCCGATCCTGAATGCTTTCATCCAGTTGTGAGTCACTGCCTTTTTTCAATTGAAGCTGATGATACCCTAAGACAATAGCCAACACGCCCATCACAAATAAGATGCTTCCCCCCACCAAATAGGTATTGATATATCCTTTTAAAATGACGTTGTAATATTCTGGACCGCCAATACCATGATTGAAAAACTGTGCCTCCGCAGTGGCACTTCCAAAATAAACATTAAAGAAAAACATAATAAAACCCGCCATCGTTGACAAAATCCCCAGGATGATGACAAGTGTCAAGTTATCCTTTGACATTTGCGTTTCCCCTTTCGTAAACCGCTATTGGTCAATCCGCGCCGGCACCTCCACCGCCGCCGTCAAATCCTCCGCCTCCTCCGGAAAATCCACCATCAGAGGAACCAGAAGACGCGCTCGGAGGGGGACCGCTCCACTTCCATGAATTCGTCAAAAACTCATGAGGGTCCTGTCCCGATAGGATAAGGGCAGTCAGGGGTGCGGCTGAAAACAACGTACTGTCTTCCATGCTTGCACCCGTCATCCTTTTCAGTTTCCTCTTTCGTTCAAACAGGAGGGTCCGGATCATCCACACATCCATTTCTTCGTTAGTCCCCTTAGGGTACCCTTCTATCTTCACCTGTTTTCTAAATCGGCGGATGCCGGCTTTTACATCAAGTGCCGCTCCCGACAACGTATGGCGAGGGACGAAGAATAAGAGAAATGAGGTTATTAAAAGGCACGAAAACAGGAGGAAGAAGGAGGTTTCATCCTTGAGTTGAGCAACCGCAAAAAATGAAATCACGCCAAAAACAAGTGCCGGCCACTTCTTTTCATTCTTCCACCATATTAATACAAGGGACCCACAACCAATGATTCCATAAAACCACATGGCAAACATCGATTTCATGTCAAAGTGATAGGCACATAAAGTACCGATTACAACAGAAAGTGGTGCAAGCTTCGTAACGAAGTGGAACCACCAGTCATGCAGAAGTCCCGCTTCCTTGGCTTCTTTCAACACTTCTGCAAACCATTCTCTTTCTTGTTCCTTCAGCGTCTTGACCTTCGTATGATACTTTTTCACATGGCGGCTGAGGTCTTTCTCACTCTTTGTCGCACCAGCAAGATCGGTAATGGCAAAGGATGCAGAACCGTTCTTTCCTTTTCTCTTAAAAATCCAGGACACCAGCTTTTCTTCCATCGGCGATAATTGACCTTCAGAGGTTAGGGTAAAGAACAAGGTCTCATCCGGTGACCGGGCATCACTGAGAAAACGGGTGGTCGTTTTCTGTCTGCGGACCGTTGCCTTCCCTCTTTCCACCAGGGAGTACAGCCCTGCCATCAATGCTCCGTGGGTGAACTTCCCCCGCCTATGGACCATATATAAAAGAAGAGGATCTGCTTCCAACACATCCCTCGTTCTGCCACTGCCTCTTATTCTGCCTAACAAGAAGCCAAGCATCGTAATGAATAAAGCTCCACCAAGAATGAATGCGAGCCCACCCAACACTTCATTGTATGTTTTCATTTGAGTTTCCCTGTGAGCGACAAGGGCCACCCGGTCTTCTTCTTCCTGAATGGCCGCTTCCAACGATTTTGGAGCAGCGATCTTTTCCTGCTCACTCATGACTGAAGACGGGAAGAGCACACGGGTTTCCGTTAAGGAATACATATCGGAAACAGGCGTTGTAAAGCGCACCACCTCTGGCCCCTCCTCTTCCACCTTCCCCTTTGGATCGTGAAAGAAAGCATGATACTCCGCCGGGTCGAGTTTTTCAGGAAAAACGAAATCAATCGTTACATTATGTAAATCAATATCATGATTACTATCTGTTCCGAAGAAGGGAACCGTTACATCACTGTATGACTCATACGATTTCACGGCATCCTTCAGTTCATACGCAAATAAAAAGGTCTTCGTGGCGTCCTCCACGGGGAATGGTGAACGATACGTACCATCCTCCCGTTTCACATCAAGCTGACGAATATCCCTATTTTCAATGAAGCCAAGCTCCGCCTCTTCATTGATCAGTTCAGAGGCTTTAAACCACTGCACTCCATCATGGTGATCCTCATGGATGGCCCTTCTGATACTTTTGTACTTTCCATCGAACGTGTAGGTGAACAATTCATTCACCAGCAGATTCCCATTCGGCTGGATCCACGCCCGGATCTGTACTTCATCGATACTATAGGACTTTGCATAAGCCGTCTGTCCAAAGGAGAAAAGCAGGATAAGTAGGATGGCTAATTTCTTGAACATATGCTTTACTCCTCCTTTTTAAAAAAAATCAGGACTTATGATAAAAAGAACCTTCTCACTTCATTCCAATTCTCCACGCGTACATATCCCGTCTCATACCGGTTATGAGGAGCTGAAAATAATATCCCCTCTCCCTTAAAGTCTTTAAAATGCCTTGGGCTGTCGTCTATTAAATAGTCTGCATGAATAATGCTTTTGTTACCGCAGAAGACAAATTGTAAGTCTGATAGAAAGGGGAAATGTTCTTTTAGCCATTCGTATTTTGCCGTAAAAGAAGTAGGGTGCTCCATCGCCGCAGTCGTGATGTAAATTTCATAGGATTCACTCAGCTCTTTGATCACTTCCTGACTCCCTTCCATTACTTCTAAATCCCTAAAGAAAGTCGGGTCATCAATATACGAAAGGATGTCATCGACGTCATCGGGACGGATTTTCCAAAGTCTTGTCCCCAGTAAGTCCTCCGGAGTCAAACTCTCTTTATAATCCTCATTAAATAGATTCAGGTGCTTTTTATGTAAATCAGCGATTACTTCATCCATATCAATGGCTATCCTTTTCATACGTCCCCTTCCCTTTGGAGAAGATATTCTTCACGCAGAAGTCCATACACGGCACAGTCCTTATACTGATCCTTTGCATTGCGGATCATATGCCGGATAACGCCTTCCTGCTTCATCCCGGCTTTTTCCATGATCCTGCCTGAAGCGGGATTATCCGTATTATGGGCGGCGGATAATTTGTGTATGTTCATGTAGATAAAGGCAAATTCCACTACGGCTTTCAACGCCTCTGTCCCATACCCATTATTCCACCAATCATATCCAATGGAATAACTGACCTCACAGTTGCCTGTAGTTGAATCAAAATCATATAAATCTATCTCTCCGATCAGGCCACTGCCATTTTTGAGTTCAATTCCCCAGTGACAAAACTCTTTTGAAACGTACCCATCCACAGTCTTCTCCATTCGCTTATGTGTTTCAGCAATGGTCTTGTGCGCCGGACTGACACGATGATCGGAAATCCGTTCATCAGATAGCCATTGATCAAAGGCTCTTTGCGCGTCGTCCATGCGCATCCTTCGAAGACTCAATCGATCAGTTTCTAATGCCGGGGTACCGATAAAGTGAAACATGCCGTCACTCCTATCCCATATAGACTCTTGTTAAAAATAAGTCACCATCATCACAACAAAACTAATAATCGTAAACAAAAGGACACCATAAAACACCGATCCTACATTGGATTTTAGCTCATTATCCTTCTGAATCTTCCACCCTGCCTGACTTGCTCCGAGTGTAGCGTTTTTGGATAACGCACCGCCACTGCTGTTAAAAAAGAAAAGTCCCACTGTTAATCCAAGACCGATGAAAAAGCTCCATTCGCCGAAAGAAAATGAGAACAGAAGACTCCCGATCCAAATCGCAACGGCAAGGATTACGGCCGTCAATAAAGATGTTTTTGTGAAGAATTTTTTCATGTCGATTCCCCCCTCGTATTAATCATACTTACGGTTGGAATTGTAAAAAGTTTCAATTTTCAGTTATAACAATGTTTCTGGAGATTAGTTTCTAAAACTCCACAATAAACGGATGCTTCCCCTCATCCAAACAGTACTCAATCCGCTCTCTAAAATTCGA
Source organism: Bacillus sp. es.034 (assembly GCF_002563655.1). Taxonomy (GTDB): domain Bacteria; phylum Bacillota; class Bacilli; order Bacillales; family Bacillaceae_B; genus Rossellomorea. The sequence continues at coordinate 142,934 of NZ_PDIY01000001.1, forward strand.
ATGCGTCACCATATTGAGTGCCTCGTCAATTGGAAAAAATGCTACCTCCAGACTCTCAGAAGAAGTAGTCGGCACTCCTCCAACGGGCTTTGCGAGAAATAGTGTATTACAGATGGACCGTTTCACATTCTGAAATACCCCGCAAAAAGCCAACACCTCTATATCAATGCCTGTTTCCTCTTTCGTCTCCCTGATCGCCGCATCTTTTAGGGATTCCCCTTCTTCCACCTGACCGCCGGGCATTTCCCAACCACGTCTTGGTCCCTTTATTAATAGAATTTCCCGGTTTTCATTCAGAACGATTGTAGCCGCTGAAACAATATGTTTCGGCGGTGTGTAAGTTTGTTGTGTCATAATGATTCCCCCTTCATTTTAAAAGGAGCTTACCTTTCACGATAAACCCCCGTACTTAAAACCCTGTATTCATGGACCAAACGAGTAACGGTCCTATCCCATAGCCGAATATTGCACTCACAACTCCTAAAATCATAAAAACCATTCCGTACCTTTTCTCCCCGTAGTCCCTTTTCAGGACGAGACCAATACAAAAGGCGTTGACTCCGGCAAGGATGGATGGGGAGATGACTGCAAGCAACGTGGATAGCCAACCAACGAAGATCAGAATATTTGTGCCATTCTTTTCTTTCATGGAATCCCCCTTGTTTTATATAGGCTGACCCCGTTCAGCAGTGTTAAAAAATGCCCCTTTCACATAAATCGTATAGATCAAGACAATCACCGAAAAAATAACATTCCCTATGAAAGGTTGGTGAGGCTGATTCGCTCCAATAACCGAACTGATCACTCCAAACAGCACTGAGTACGAAACGATCAACCAGAATCCCCATCGTTTCAACTTCATGTATCCATACACCATCAACAGAGAAAACAGTGCCAATACGATTCTCATCATCCGTTCAGGCAGGATTGATACACCAAAACGTTCCGAAATGCTGATGGCGTCAGCATCAGCCTGATAAAAAATGGCGGTGAATACTAACACCACTGCTCCAAAAATATAGAAATATCCTATAAGGGATACACCTAAAGGTCTCTTCAACTCTCCACCACCCCATCGTTTAATCGTATATGTCGCCACTACCAATTATGTCAAAATAAACCATTACTCTCAATTACTATTTCATTTTTAATGAATCCTTCTCCACCCAACACCCCTCATCCGAATTCCTCACCACAACATCAAAGAGTTCACTCTTCGGATGCATAAAGACTTCATATTGAACCCTTCGCTCGTCATGGGTTTTCCGTAGATATTCCACTTCCATCCCTCTTTCGTTTATGTCACGGATACCCCTTCTCATGAGCTCTGTCTCCCCATCTGTGTAGAAGTAAATTTTCAGATCGTATAAATCCGGTTTGCTGAACGCCACGGACATCCCTTCTACAATCGTCAGGTTGTTTTGGGAAGAGATGAGCCGGCTCGGATCATAGGGTACGTCCAAGGTGTAAAAATCCATTCCCTCCCTCACCATCCGGATGTCCCGGTCAAGGGCGAATATATGATGGGCGTCCGGATGACATGCGGTCATTTTGGACTGATGGTTTTCGTGCTTATATTCATACTCTATGAAGGAATGCTTCCTGACAGCCGAACTCACGATATACGGATCGGTGTTGATATAATTGACTTCTCCTAACAACGTGAGCAGTTTCCTCGCAAACGTCGTTTTACCCGAAGCACCGTGACCTGAAATGCCGATGACCATTTTCCCTTTCTGCTTCGTCATTCGATCGGCTATGGTATGTAAGATTTTATCCATGTATTTACTCCTTCTCTCTACTATTAATCTTCTCCGCTGACATCGATGTCTGTACCGTCTTCATCTACACCGTCCGGATGCCCCATTTCATACATCTGTCCACGCATCCTGAATTGTTTGATCATCATGGCCAGAAAGATCCCGGCCAACGAAAGATAGAAGAGGAAATCGAGGTGAAAAAACAAAGCCACACTTACTAACAGAATCGAAGGAAGCGCTATGAGCAGTTGAAGCTTCTTCATTGTGACCTTGCCAATCTCACAAATTCCTCACTGTCCTTTACGCACAACTCCATCCCTTTTTCCCAAAAGGATTCCTCCGTAATGTCTTCCCCCAGATGCTTCATGACGAGATCTTCTGCCGACATGCTGCCTGAATCCCGCAGGAGAGCCATATAATCATCCTCAAATCCTTTTCCTGTTTCCTTCGCCCTGGCGAAAAGATGGAGGGCCAGTAAATAACCAAATGTGTAAGGAAAGTTATAGAAAGGAGATTCCGTTTTATAAAAATGGGGAGTCCATATCCACGAATGAACCGGGACCTCATCAAGGGCTCCAGCATACCCCTCTTCCATGGCCGACCCCATCAGCTCGTTCAGGCGTGCGGCCGGTATAAAGCCTTTTCTCCGTTCTTCGTGCACCCGCTTCTCAAAAATGAATCTCGCGTGCAGATTCATAAAGTTCATGACGCTCCTCTTCAGTTTCTCATCCAGCAGGAACAGCTTCTCTTGGTCGGTCACCGCTTCGTCCATGGCGGCTTCAAGGATGATCATTTCTGCGAATGTTGACGCCGTTTCCGCCAAACACATAGGATACGATTTATTCATCCCGTTCACCGTTTTCATCGCATGGTTATGAAAGGCATGCCCCAATTCATGAACTAGGGTCAGCACACCTTTAAATGTGCCGGGAAACGTCATGAACACCCGTGATTCCCCCGTCAACGGAAACCCTGCACAAATGGGAACCGCCGACTTCCCGGGACGGTTTTCCGCTTCGACCCATCCTTCACGGAATGCCTTCTCAGCAAACTTCCCCATTTCTGCTCCGAACGCATGAAACCGCTCCTCGATCAACGCGGCTGCTTCCCCGTACTCCATTCCTTGATAATCGTGACTCGTCGGGGACCAGAAATGATAGGACTTCATTTTGGGATCGCCATTCATTTCTGCTTTCACATTTAGATATTCGGCAAACGGCTCTTTATACTTATCCATCACGGAAAGCATCGCATCCAGTGTTTCAGGTTTCATACGGTTTTGAGCAAGAGGAATGTGGAGGACGTCCTCGACGCCCATACTCTTATACATATTTAACCTGAAACCTGTCAGGTGATTTAGGATTTGAGCAAACTGTCCGGCGTGTTCGGTCCATTTTGCCACCAGCGCTTCATGAGATTCTCTTCTGACCGAATCATCGGCATGGGTTCGGAGATTAATGGCCTGTCCAACCGAAAGCTCCTCTCCTCTCACCTGCACCCTGATGCTGCTCATAAATGATTGATAGAATTGTCCCCATGCGTGGTATCCGTCTACCATGAGATTCGACACGTCCCGTGAAGGCTCACGTTCCGCTACTTCACGAAACTCTCTCAGGATGAAGCAATAGTCCTTAAGGTTCTCTGAAGCAAGCAGACTTCCCCATTCCATTTCCTCTATGGAAGCTAACACTCTCTTTAAGGCACTCATGATAGAATCATATCTTGATTGAAGGACCGTTGCTTCCCCTCTATAATATTGGGCACCCTGGTCATCCGGATCCACGGAAAGCAGACAGATCGCAAATGACCTTATTTGTGATATCCTAACCTTCATTTCCGTGAGCCGTTTTAGAATATTCTCCAATTGTTCCGGGACTGGCGTCACTTTCTGTATAAGTTCTTCCAGCTCGGAAACCCCTAATTTTGTCTGATTCATATGGTCTTCTAATTCAGATGATGCGCTTCCCCCGTTGAAGATGCTGTCGAGATTCCAAACCATCTTATAGTCCGTATCATTCATATTTCATTCTCCCCCCTAATCCCAGAGATTCGCCCTCGTACTTCCGGCTGTTCGCAAATAATCCAATAACTGACCGGCGTGAACGGATTCGTGGTATGCGATTCTCATCAGCATATCGCCCATTTCTCTCACATATCCTACATCGGAACGATCAATCTTAACTGCAGATAAAGATTCTTCGTTCAATTCCGACACATATTCCAGGAAACTCTTTCTGAACGGTTCAGTAAACTCCAACTCGTCTTCCACTGAAATGTACGGCTTACCTGCAAAGGGTGATTCGTATTCACTTAAACTCCCTCCATTGATCAATGCCAAGTGATAATAATGTTCACTTTCCAACACATGACGAACCATCTCGATACAAGACATGGCCTCACCATCTGGTTTCCAATGTAAAAAGTCCTTTGGAATGCCCGACCAAAGCTTTACGCTTCTCCGTCTCACTTCTTCCAAATTGAGTATGATTAATTGAATTGCATTCATCTAATAACCCCCAATCAAACGTATGTTCTTATTTTACCTTATTTTCTACTATCTTCCAATCATTATTTGTCCCAATTTTCTAAATAGACTATAATTCCCTTATACTACTAAACGGAGGAATTATCGTGCCAATCACTTTAACCGTATACAACGAAACCTATGAACATCAACTTAAAGACTTCCACCTGCTGGATGAACAGCTCCAATTCACGAGCCTGCCACTTGAAAAGATCCATAATCCAACCATCTCACCAGACACCTGTCACATAGTGATCCTGAGTGATGATGCACCTGTCGGTTATTTTGCGCTTGAGAATGGGGAAAAGCTTCGTAAATATTCAACTAATCCACAAGCAAGACTCTTAACCTCTTTTTCTATCGATGCAAGACACCAGGGACAAGGCATCGCGAAGGAGGGTCTCAAACAGCTGCCAAGTTTCATCAGGGAACATCTTCCCGCTACGGACGAAGTGGTCCTCGGCGTCAACAAACGGAACCAGGCAGCCATCGGTCTCTACCTGAAGACAGGTTTCACCGACGAAGAAGAAGTATATGTGGGGCCAAAAGGACCCCAGCATGTTCTCCATTTGAAAATATAAAAACAGGAATGCCCGTTATCTTGGGCATTCCTGTTTTCATTATCCTGTACAGATCATTACTTGGTTTCCATCGGGATCCTGAATGATGAAGAAGGCAAAATCATCGAATCTTGTAATCTCCGAGACAACCTCACACTTCAACCGTTCTACGTAGGAATAGGCTTCTTCAATATTTTCAGTGTGAAAATTAAAGAGAGGATGATTTTGTTGACCAGCCTCTTTCGTGACACCCTCTGGTCCTGCATCCAGGGTCAATCCGCTAAAATGATTGATGGCCATGTTATAAACGGGATCTTCCACCTGATCGAGATCATACGCCTGCCCCAGTAACTCGGAGTACCATCGAACGGATTCCTTCAGATCGCTGACATGGACGAACACCGTATTGATTTGATTTAAAATCGGACTTTTCATTGATTTACCGCTCCTTTACCATTTGAATGTCTTCATCCATAACAACGCAGGAAACGGTCAAAACCTTACAGGGAAATTTAAAAAATATGATAAAAACAGGTGGCGTTTAATTTCACCTGCAGCTCTTCAGCCGCTTGCTTCATCAAGTCCCATGAAAAACAATAGAAAGCCCAGTGCGTGATCTCCTCCCCAACCACCTCGACTAAATGGAGATTATTGAGATACAGGTCCCCGTCAAGCTTCCTCTCCATCTCGACGACGACCCGCTTGCCCCAAAGCATTTTATATTCCACCACAATTTGATGCTGGGTATCGACGACTTCTTTCCAATCGTTGAGGGAATTCCCCTTCGTTTCATCTCTGCCCATTTCAATTCCGGCGTGAACGATATTGACTGTGACATTTTCACTTAACACCGAAGCAATCAACTCGGGTTCCTTATTTCTGAAGCCATTCAATAATGTGTTAAGGGTCGCATCGGGGACAAGATCAAGGACGGGGATCGATTTCATTTGCCCTCCCTTTGCTTTTCTAAGGACCGATCTTGCTCTCGTGAGATTGGTATACACAGCCCCTTCCGTCGTCGAAATCATGCCTGCAATCTCACTCGCCTTGAACCGGAAAACCTCTGCGAGCAGGAGTGAGACATATTGATGGGGAGTCAAATGCTGCATAAGAAACTCTAGATGATCCATTATCTCAAAGTCGAAAGTTGATGTGTGGTCTTGCTGATCTTCTTCCTCCAAAGTATGGAATGTATAAGGGTTCCGCCTATAACGATCAATCCACATATTGGTCGCAATCTTAAATAAATACGATTTCATCTTTACGGGTCGATGCATTTTAGCAAGCATAGCCAGGGACTTGAACAGTGTATCCTGTACCAAATCTTCCGCATCCCAAGGTGATCGAGTTAACTTATAGCAATACTTCCACAAATCCGATCGATAGGGTTCGATTTCCATTTTAAACCGCTGCTCGATCCCCCTCAAATCATCACTCAATTGTGTGGTCATAGCTTCTCACTCCTTTTATAACTCTATCGAGTGTTCGAAAGATAATGTTAGTAAGAAATATTTTTAGTCGAATGATTCCTGACACCACGATCACCCGAAAGAAAAGATGACCTTCGCCTCATATAATCTCCATCCCAAAAAGTCCGGACACCATTTGTCACCAGGGTCAGTGACACAATTAGAAGGGTCAGCATGAGGACAGGGAAGAAAACAATCCATGGAGACAGCATCAATTCATAGTAGTTGCTCCCGATGAATGCCGTCCACCCGGGGATATAAAAGCCAAGGATCGACACGTGCATCATGAGGGTCAGGACAGCAATCATTTGGCCGCTGACCATCAATAGGAACTTCCCTCTCACGCTCGGAATGACATGCTTTACAAGAATGTGAAGATGTCTTCCTCCCAGCACCCGGGCACCCTGGATGAATTCCTGTTGCATGGCCAGAGAGGTCTCTTTTCCGATCAGCTGGGATAATGAGGGGGTGCCGACACCGATCAAGATCCACGTGGTCATGGTCCACCTGAAGTCGGGATCTCCCATAAAAAGATTAAAATCCATTAATCTCATACTGTAGAGTAATAGAAAGGCGAGAAGAGTAGTCGGGACAAAATGAAACCCCTCTATGAAAACGTCCAACCATTTCAGCCTTCGATAAAGGAGTCCGTAAAGAAGTCCCAACACGAGGGAAATAAGCATTCTCCCACCTGTAACAACAAGGGCAAACTTCAGAGTCGTCATGGTTTGACCTAAAGTCGCATCAAACATATCCATCCCGCCGGTCGAAGTGCCAAAGGGATGTTCCCATGAAGGCGGGGCAGGTTTTTTGTTATAGTAATCTTCTTTGGAAATTTCCCCAATATCCTCTTTAAAGAAGTGACTATTCACATAGCTGGTCCCTAACAGGAGGACCAACAACACAAGCCCCACTGTAAGGCTTCCATGCTTACATAGCCTTTTGATCATAGAACGTCACCCCTTTCGGCAAAAATGATTGAATGAAGAAAAAGACGATCGATAGAGGGAACGTCAATAGGATCAATGCGACCGATATGATTTCATAGCTTGGATGATTGGTGATGAATTGTAAAATCCCGTAGATGTTATACATGTATTCGAGGATGATCATGTTGGATAGAAGCAGGAGATACATATATTTCAAGTTGTAAAAAAAGGAGTAGAGAACGTTTGGAAAGACATGCCGGATCAAGATGTACAACTTCCCCATGCCCTTTGCCACCCCAAGCTCCACATAGGGTTTCCCGAGTTCATTCTCATACATCAGGAACGTATTCTTATAAAGATAGATCATGGGAATCAAGGATAGCGTGAGTATCGGCAGGAAATAGATTTTTTGACCAGATAATGAATATGGTTCTGCTACAAGTAGATTTGTATGTTTAAATACCCAAATGGCACCCAGCTGTAAGGAGAAAATCACGAATACATCGGGCAGTGCTTCGAGAACCGTCAGGATATTTTTCACTATTCCCTGCATTTTTCTGGATAAATAAAACGTTCCGGTCGTAAAAAGAACGGCAAATACTAACGCGATGAATAGTGAAACAAAAAGGAGAAGAAGGGAATAAGCATAGGATTCCAGAATGTAAGGAAAAATCGTCCTCTCAACGTTGGTACCCTGAGCTACATAGCTGATCTCCTTAAAGTGCAACAGCTCAATAAACGTCTTCTTCAATTCAATAAAGTAGTTTCCAGGGAAAAACCCTAACTCTTTCATTTCCATTGCAAAAGGCTGATTAGCCGGTGGCGGAAGTTCTTTAAACAAAAGTGCTGGAATATGGCAAATACAGATGACGCTTAACGTAATGGCGATTAATACAATCAAAAAACGAGCGAATTTACGCCCCATTCAATCCCCCCTCACTCTTTTGGAAAACAAATCCATTTCATTCTTATGTTAATACAAAGTTTAGATTGATGACAACCTCTTTCCGGAAAGTCAAAGGAGGGAAATCACCTCAGTGTCTTGAAATAGTTAAAGATGAGATCAAAGGAGATGAGATAATGAACGTCCAGGATGTGCTCGAACAATACAAGGATGCGATTCATGCAAGAGATATCGAAGGCTTTCTCTCCATCTATGACCCCGCTGTCCACATCTATGACTGCTGGGGGAAATGGGAGTGTATCGGCCTTGCTTCATGGGAGGAAAATGTGACGGAGTGGTTCTTCGGATTAAAAGCCGAGGAAGAAATTCTGAAAGTCGACTTTCAAGATGTTGTGATTGAGGAAAATGCCAATCTCGCTTTTGCCCACTGTGCCGTAACATTCGCCGCCCACAAAGAAGAATCGGGGGAGAAACTTCGCCAGATGACGAACCGCTTTACATTCTGCATGGAAAAAGTAAAAGATACCTGGCTGATCATTCACGAACATTCTTCATTACCGATCAGTATGGAGGATGGGAAAGGGATGTTCGGATTGAGATAGGAATACGATCAGATTTGGAGGACACCATGCACATTCAACAAATTGACCGTTCAAAGCTTTCCCAGTACGCAACCGTTTCAATTGCATACGAAGTGACAACAGAGCTACATGTTTGCCCGATTCACAACGGGCTGGGAGGCCTACAATTGGTCGAAAAACCGTGCGTCCCTTATGTGAAGGACTATGATCTCTTACCGGATTGTCATCCACTCTCTTGGACAAAGCAGTTTAACATAGATGAATTGGGATTGTTCCTGGCTATTGAAAACGGCATGTACGTTGGGGCTGCTGCGGTGGCTCCAGAAATGGAAGGCACCGCGACCTTATGGGACTTGCGTGTTCAGCCGGGTGCCAGGGGCAAAGGCATTGGTGGTAAATTGCTTGAAGCGGTCTTTCTTTGGTCAAAAGAACGAGACTACCACACACTGATGGCGGAAACCCAAAATGTGAATACTCCTGCCTGTACATTTTACTCCGGCAAGGGATTTATTTTAGAGACGATTGATCAACATGGATATAGTGATTCGTTGGTAGAGGATGAAGTGAAATTAATATGGTCATTGGATCTAAAGCTCTCCAGCATGTAAAAGAATAAGAATGAATGGTAACAGTGACACTCCGATCATTGAGAGCAAAACAAAGAACATGATTCGTATCAGGGGTAGATTCCAGATTAAACGAAAAGCTGCTCCTAACAATAGAATAACAAGAAAAAGACCAGCGACCGTCCCGACCGGCTCCGCTATCCCGAAGTGTGCTTGGATAAAGGAGCCTTGATTTACATCAAACGTGGTGAAGTTCACCGATAACAAAATAAGAATCAGCAGTCCCATTCCCATTGCAACATAGCCAGTTTTCTTCTTCACTTTTTCACCCACTTTTTAGCCCCTTCAACAATTCCGGTATTCTATTCGCATACTCCCTGAGCTCTCCTATCGTCTCGATGACCTGCCTGATCCCCAACCGTTGCTCTTCTTCATCCGTACATTCCAACCACAATGACCTTTTCAAGTTATATTCCAACCAACCCAATTTTCCAGAGAACCCGTTTGCAAGCACCGCTTCCCAGTCTGCTGTAATGGCCCCGTTTTCACCTTTGTACCCACTGGTAAACGCAGAAAACCGGTCTTGATTGGTCGCACCGGACCAGTATAGGGCCGTCTCAATCAGATCATGCATCGGATGGATAAAGCCCGCCGACTCCCAATCTATTACGACCGGTTCCCCCTGTACCCATATCACATTCTTCGGATCTAAATCCCGATGACTCATCACCCTATCGTTTCCAAGCCTTGGCTCCGCTTCACGTGCCCCCGCATCCCACTCATACAAATTCTCAATGATATCTTTGAAGGACTTCACCCACTCTGCTTCCATAACCTGACCTTTCTTTAGATAGGCATTCCAATCAACCGAGGGACGGACCTCTGTCTCTTCGGGTTCTATTCTTAATTCTTGAAAATCTGTATGATGAATGTCTGCCAGAACTGACCCTATCTTCCTACAATGATCAATGCCGATTTCATCCTGTTTTACACTTCTGCCTTCTACCCAATCAAACACCAGAAACCATTGGTCCCCTACCTTCTGAATCGCATTCCCTTCGAATGTCTTTGCCGGAAGAGCCGGTACATTTTTGCATACGAGTCGAGCGACCTGTTCTGAACGGATATAGTTACCAAGGGCATCCGGTCTTTTCATGATGGAAGGGTTCAATGCTTTGACGGCATATTTTCCTTTGGTGGTTTCTACTGCATACATGGTGTGTAAGAGGCCACCCGACACTTTAACGGGCACTGTGATCCATTCGCCGAGATGGGTTTGGAGGCATACTTCTTTCAAATGTTCCATGAGTGTTCACTCCCTTTCAGCCGTCGAATCATCATATTTCAATTCCACACTTCCTTAAAACGAATGCCGATGAAAAATAAACTATCGGCAGTGCCACTAACCAATAAAATATATTTTTCGGCATGATCATATTAAAATAGTAAAAAAACAACGTGATCCAACCAAGCATCAATACTATCCCAATTGCTTTTTTCATTGTTTATGTAAAAACCCCTCTGTTAAAATTTCTTCACCAGCTCAATATCCGCAAAGCGATTTTCTCCATACTCAGAATCTCCGTAGATTCCATTAATCGTATCAAGCCCAAGCTTTGTCCAGAAACGAATGGCTCCCCAGTTCTTCAACGCGACATTCGCCCGAACTTCCTTGAATTCGTGCTGGTTCACCATATTCAGTAATTCCTCCACTATTTCCTGTCCCAACCCTTGTTTATGATAGTCAGGATCAATCGAAAGATAGTTGATATAAAAGGAGTCCGGAACAGGGTGACCATGATAGCTCACAAGCAAACCAACTAAATCTTCTGACTCCTTTATACGGATCACCTGAATCCTAAAGTTTTCTTTCGTTCCACCCGGCGGCAGGTCCCCCTCCAAGAAACATCGCTCTACGAACCCTTCATCCAACGATCCGCCGTCCCATTGATGGATGTAGCTGCCCTTTTCATAGAGAGACTGAACGCGCTGAATCTCCTCTTTTCTGAGATCCTCTACTATTAATCTCTTTGTTTTCCATTTAGCTGGAATCCGTTTCATGATTCGTTCCACTCTCCTACTTTTCCTCTGAAGCATCCGGATACTGTTCATTAAATTCACGTATCGATAATTTTCTTATAATCAATAATAGAATCATAGAAATAGTGAAACACAAAGGCGCCACTATGTCACTGAACTGAAATCGATCATCGCCCCAGGTGTCAAATCCCATAATAAATCCATTAGCCAAAAAGAAGGTAAAAAGTAAATATAGCACGATGACTTTCCACGAATATTTAAAGATACTTTGCATCCACCAAATAGTAAAACCTCCTTGCAATCGTCATCTTAAAGATTGAACGTTACTTCAAGTCCCGTCGGCTTCTTTTTAAAAGGAGTCTCATATTCTTTAAATGTCAAAGTCAGGCCGAATAAGTCATCAGGTAACCTGGGAATCACAATAAAGTCAAAACTCGTATGTTCCTGCGATCCGCCTCCACCGGTTACCCGGCAATCATAGCGGTCCCCTATCTCCAAGTGCCAGAAGCTGTTTCGGTGAAACCTTTCTCGTTCGTGGCTTTCATCATGCTCCCTATCGATGTTCAAGTGGACCACACTGGCATTCGTATATTGCTTAATAAACGGGACGGTATACAAACAATCATCCTGTTCAGCCGATTGGAGGACTTTTATGTATGTTTGAAAATCCTCGGGTTCAATTTGTGGTTTGAAAGCCTCTTCATTTTCCAACACACCAAAGAGAGATCTTAAAAGGTCCTCATAAACATCATACTTTTCTGCCCATTTTGCAATATCTTCGAGTTTTGGATAACCCGGATTGTTTTGGGATACTTGTTTTCTTTGTTGTAGCAATGAGCATAGTTCCTCATCGATTGGTAAAAGTTTTTCATCCTAATATTCCGTTGGTCGTTCGAACGGCATGCGTCTCATCTGATCAACCTCCTCTTTCACGAAATCCATACCCTTATATTACCAGAAATGCACCTGAAGTTCCTCTCCAACCACAAAAAGGATAGTGCCTCCAATAGCACTATCCTTTCTATATATATCCATCCAATCTTCCAAGCAATTATTACTGCTTACTTAGTCTTTCTATTTCAGATTCCGCATTGTAAACTCTCTTATTTAATGCCTGTGTTTATCATCAAGGTGGTCAACTATTTTCGTTGTAAGATCCAAGACTATCAATCAGGTTTTTTTGTGCCTTATTCTGTCCTACCCCAAGTCTAGCTTGTCCATCCTTCAAATCATGAATATCTGTCTTAATTTCTTTTAACTCATTAAGAATCTGTTTCAAGGTCTCTTCCACAACGTTCAACCTCATTCCTACAATTTCTCTCTTACATTATAGCAAAAACAAAGAAAAATAATATGACCTTTCCATCTCCCTTATTCTAATACCACGGATCATCCTTTTCCGTTAGAGTCACAAACAATGGCATCATTAACATACATCCCATTACCAACACTATGAACAATGGGATGTAGTCAAATAGGAATGAAGGAACAAAAAGCACAGGTATCAGCATGGTCATACCCATCAAAACCCTCTTGGAACGTGAAGTGAAATACAGCTTCTGACCGCAGTGAGAGCAATCCATATCAGGTCTTTTCACGATCATTAATCTCTTAAAAATATAAAACCAAGACAGGTTTACTTTACAATGGATACAGCGTGCCACATGTCGTTCCTCCTTACTCGTTTCACATGCTTATTTACAATAATTTGCTATGTTATTTTTGAAATAATACAATTAACAATCTCTGATTCAGATAGCATCCCATCAACGATCAAATCAGAATTTGGCTTTACTGAATTCAGCATACTAATATAGCCCGATTTCCCTCGAAGCATGTAGTTTTCCAAGTCCACATGAATCTCCCTTGAAGAGCAATTTTGATAATCCCTTATTATTCTACGAGCCAAAGCAATATCCAAGGGGGTGTCAATAAAAACTGCATAATCAATGAAATCCCTGGTTTCGTTATGTAAATAGGCAAATGGAAAATCTAAAATGATGTAGTCCAGAGGTTCAACCAATAACTTTTTAATATCTTGAATTAACGGTGTTAAATCCCACTCATCAGGAGTACAACCATTCTCAATCCACTCTATCATGTCATCTGGACCATCAAAGTCATACGTATCAAAAGAAAGAACTTCACTATGATCCAACTTTGTTTTCAAACCTTCTGCTATTGTCGTTTTCCCGCCTCCTGAAACCGCTGCTACAGCAATCACGATTGGTATTTTTTTATTCATATACTCTCCATGGAAATCAATCATAAACCGCTTCCTTCCCACCATCCCTAAAAAATTCAAACATCATCTTAATCTGCGATTCTGTATTTCTTTTAATGGACAACTCAGGCAATTTGTCTTCTTCAAAAAATCCGATCCCCTTCGTCTCGACGCCACTTCTGGCTTCTCCGCCGGTCAACCTGCATTGAATGAATATTTTGTAGTAATGGTGTGACTGCGGGGGATGGGGATGTTTGTTCAAGTCGAGCAGTGCGAGTAATTTTACAGGGGTGACATCATATCCTGATTCTTCCCTTATTTCTTTTACGACGTTTTCACCTGGGGACAAGCCGACGTCACAGAATCCGCCCGGCAACGACCATTTGTCGTCGATTTTTTCTTTGACCATCAGAATTTTATCGTCTTTGAAGACGACACCCCTCACGTCGACTTTCGGTGTCTGATAGCCCGATTCATTCGAGAACAAGTCCTTTATCTTCGTCATTTCCAAGCCAGTGTGTTCCTGGATGATTTCCGTGCTGATCTCCCTTAATTCTTCATATCTTTCTCGATCGTAAACGTTTTTGGAAAAGGCCAGACCCGATTGAGATAAAGCCTGTATCCGTTTCGCCCATTCCAGCCATTTATCGCTCATCGCTTTGCACTTCTTTCGTATTCGGATTTTAAAAAAACCAGTGAATTGTGTAGATGGTTCGATTGTTTATGATTTAACGTTTCTCCCATCTCATTCACTGATATCTAAATAATGCGTAGAATTCGGATACCGATTGCCTTTCGTAAAACCAAACGATGTATAGAAATGATCCGCTTTCTCGGTATCTGTATTGAGGACCAACACTCTGAAGGATCGTTTCGCATCAAGGATGATTTGCTTCAACAGAAGAGTACCTATCCCTTCATTCCTGTATTCTTTTTTCACGTAAAACCTTCTTACTCTACCTGTTTCAGCCGAGGTTGGATCGACATTTAGACCACCCACCGCTAAGAGTTCATCCTCTTCACTGTAAATACCGTATAAAGCTTCACCTTGCTTATTGAAACAATTGGTTCCATCCTGATAATCGTTCAGGAGTCTTTCTACAAAGCGGAAACCTTCTTCTTTACTTTCTTGTACCAACGTATTTACCTCGTGCTCAAGTAGATTTGTTATAGTAACCACTCTGTATTTTCCCATATACTCTCCACTAGATTTAATTTCTCCTTTTAAAAACTGGAGATGATTAACTGTTAGGATTCCCTGACTACCGATGATATCTATACATACTAGTTTTTATTCTCATTTCGACAAGCCATTCAACCACCGTATCAAATCCCCGACCATGTCCGAAGTAATCTGGTGATTCACACCCTCATACACACGGAAATCTACATGTCTTCTATTCTCTTTCAAATAACGGTCATAATCCATTTTTCCCTCAATCGGCATGATTTCATCACAGTCCCCGTGCATAAGAAGAACCGGGGAAAGACCTGGTTCCCTTTCGACAGGGTCGTAATCCATTAAACGTTTTTTCAACTGATCAGGTATGTCACCACGACCACCTCTTTCTCTAAAAAGCCGCTCTGACAAAACAAATGAGCCCAAGCCGTTCATGTTCACCAATCCACTCACCATTGGTTCACGGGCGAAAATCCCATTGGCAATACAGCCGCCCATGGAGCTGCCTACAAGGATGACATTCTCTTTATCTATTCCTAACGCTTTCATAAAATCATGGAATTCATCAATCGTCGTCATGATCGTTTCCCAGAAATAAGCCTGTACGGTTATTGAATCAAAATGGTCTGCCAGAGGCTGTCGTGTATCGTGATAGATGACTTCTGGAACGATCACCATAAATCCTTCTTCCGTAAGTTCCTCTGCCAAGTCTCTGTACCCGAGAGCACTGCCTCCCCAACCGTGGTAAATGATGATGACTTTATTCGATTTGTTTTGTTTATTCGGTTCAATAGAATAATAGTTGAATGAATTGATCGTGTGTTTTTGCATATTGATGCTCCTATAAACTTTTATTAGGTATTGAATAAGGATGAGCACACGGAAGCTTCTAAGATATTATGCATCCATAAAAATATCCATGATCTTATCACAAATATCATGATGAGCCGTCCCGTCAAAATTGAGAAGGACCACGATTCCCAGGTTGAGTTCTGGCACTATTGTCATGAGAGATCTTACTGCCATTTGGCCGCCTCCATGTTCTACCACTTTTAAGTCTTTATAGTTGTCTGTAAACCATGCAAGTCCGTAACTTCTCACTTCACTTCCAAACCGCCATTCTTCGCTCACCAGATGAATAGGGCTTTGCATGTCTTCAATTAAATCCGGCCGTAAGATATTCGGTTTTTTAGTAAGATGGAAGGCTAAATACTTACCTAAATCATTTGCTGATGAGTATAAATAGCCAATTGGCGCAGAAAGTGAATTTTTTGGAAAAGGCGTTTCCGTTTGATTCTTGCCCATATAATATTTTGCACTGTTCGGGTCATCTTCAACAGTATTTGAGTCACTTGTGGTGCGATTCATATTCAATGGGGAAAGTATTTCATCTTCGAGATGGGTTTCCCACTTTACTCCTGTCACCTTTTCGAACAAATCGGCCAGGATGACATACGCATCGGTGCAATAATTCCATCCCTTCCCTACTGGATATTCCAACTCTACTTTTTGAAACCATTTTGTTACATCTTCTCTCGTTTTAACACTTTCAATCTCTTCTTCCGTTAGATTGTAGTAGTCAAGTGCCTCCTGAAATTCAGTAGGAGTGTCCGAAAATATTTCTTTTACATTCGGAGCCGTCATATTGGCAATCCCTAAGTCTCCCGGGAAGCCTGCGGTGTGGGATAAAAGATGGCGTATCGTGATCCTATCACTTTGCTCTTTATTTTTTGTTCTGAAATATGGCAGATAGTGAACAACCGTATCATCCAAAGATAGGAGGTTCTTTTCGACTAGCTGCATGATCGAAAGTGCCATGAAGTTCTTTGAAATACTTTGAATGCTCATCAATGTATCTCCATCCATCGGTAAGTTTACAGGGTGAATCTGTGAATGACCAAATCCTTTGGAATAGATGATTTCTGAACCGTTCACGATGGCAACGCTAGCTCCGACTCCTTGCTGATCGCTCATTATGTGCTCGATGTATTCCGTTATGTTTTCTAGTTTTTCAATTGTTTGTTTCATAATGGTCTCCTTTATATATCTGGGATTTCTAACTGTGCTAGAGTTATTTACCCCTTTCTTCCAATCTTCACCGACAACCTCGACTCCTCTTTAAATACTCCATCTTCACTCACCTCAAGCATCGCCTCTCTCACTTCACGTTCAAATAATGGTACATCCGCTCCAAGGAAACGCTTCGAACCATATGAAGTGGAATAAAGGTTCCCGAGGAGCGATTCAATCGTCCAGGTGATCTCGTATGTAGGTAAGGCATGCACTTCAAGATTGAATTTGGACTGTGAGATGATGTCTTCGTGAGGTGTGACAGGATGGGTGTAGGTGGAGTTCCCGGCTTTCCGCTCATTTCCATACCATTTATGGACCAGTTCATTAAACCTTACTTGCCAAGGTTGCAATGTCTTATGGGGCTCGTAGTTGTCTATGATCGCTACCCCGCCACCTGGTGTCACGATGTTAAATAATTCATCCAGCACCTTTGCCCGGTCCATCCAGTGAAAGGCTTTGGCAATGGTTACGAGATGATAGTGATGGGAATGGTTGTATTCATCCAGCGTACCATTGAACCACTGAATCTCTCCTACCCTCATTTCCCCGTGCAGCCGTTCCGCTTCTTTAATCATTTCCGGTTCCATATCGATCCCGACGATTCTTTTGCACCAATCTGAAAACCGAATGGTCAGTTGTCCCGTGCCGCAGCCAAGATCCAGGAGGTTTTGTTCTCCGTTTAATGAGAACTCTTTTACTAGGAATCTGATTAAAGTGGAAGGATAGGTGGGCCTATATCTTGAATAATAGGGGGCTGCTCCTTTAAATAATTCTGTGCCATATGTATTCATTCTTGTAAACCTCCGTCATGAACCTCCTACCAATTATTTCAAATCGACAGGATGAACTCAATCATTTTGTATAAAAAAAGAAACTTATCATTATTAAAATAAGTTTCCTTTCATTAGCAGATCAGCAGCCAAGAAACCGTATGAACAACCCGCCACGCACCGTCACAATCTGTCGTCCGCAGGCATCGGTGATCACTTGAGGAGCAAAGGCAAAGGCACCGATCGTATCAATACAATCTTCTTGGCACATGTCCGTTTTGCAAATCGTCTGGATCACTTGATTGACCGGTACGGAAACATCGCTTGCAAGGGTACACGGAATTTCGCCAATTTTAAGTCCCCCTTCAATCGGCTTCAAGTCCCCCACATTGATATGAAACCTGGCAGTTCCGATCAGACGGACGGCATCCACTTCAATAGGACAGGTCAACGTACCGCCGCATGGGTTCTCAACGGTCCCTTCTGCCTCCTGCTTTTCAAGAGTACAAACCAATGCACTCAAATCAGAGCAGGCTGTGAAGCTGTCGAATGTCGTGAACCGAAACGTAAATCCATCCGGTACAACAGCGGTTGCACAATAAGTTATGGTACGGATGCAGCTTTCCTGCTCAATATCCAATTTGTCTACCGTTTTTCCTTCTGAATCATAATATATAACATTGTCTTTTAACATCATTATCCCTCCCTTCTATACTATGTATATGCATGTTTAGTAGATTCGAAA
Source organism: Bacillus sp. es.034 (assembly GCF_002563655.1). Taxonomy (GTDB): domain Bacteria; phylum Bacillota; class Bacilli; order Bacillales; family Bacillaceae_B; genus Rossellomorea. The sequence goes on from NZ_PDIY01000001.1 coordinate 161,259, forward strand.
GGGGCAGGTTCCTCATAAGCAAAAAAAGCAATCCCCTGTTTCAGAGATTGCCTTCAGACTTAAATATAGTGTTCTGTCTCTTTCAAATATTTCTCAACCGCGTCCTTCAACGGGCGTACAGCTGCCTCCCAGAAGTCCGTCCCTAATTCTTCCTGTAGGAACTCGATGCTCAGCTCGTCCATGGAATGGTTTCCGGATCGTGTAAGGAGCTGGTCGTACCGTTCAGGGAATGTTTCCTTGTCCTGCTGATAGAGTGAATAGACTCCGTTGCTGAATAGATAGCCGATCGTGTACGGCAGATTGTAAAAGGCTTTCTCCGTGCTGAAGAAGTGGGGGATGGTCATCCAGTTATGGGCAAACACTTCATCCACGGAGTCATGGAACCAGTCCCTTTCTGTTTCTTCCATCAGTTGAACAATGTCTCCTGCTGAAAGCTTTCCGTTCAGTCGTTTGTTGTAAAAGGCAGCTTCGAACTCGAACTTGGCCGGGATGAATGTGGTGTATTTCAGTCCGTTGGTGATTTTCATTTCTAATAAAGATAGACGGTCTTCCTCTGTTTCCGCCATATCAATCGCTGCATCAAGAACGAGATTTTCCGCGAACGTCGACGCAGTTTCAGCTAGTCCCGTACCCACCTTGTGTGAGAAACCGGGCTGTTCATGAAGCAGGGAATTGTGATAAGCATGTCCCAGTTCATGGGCAATGGTGACGACATCGTTGTAGTTACCCGTAAAAGAAAGCATCACTCGGCTTTCCTTCGCATTCGGGAATGAGGCACAGAAGGCACCATGCTGTTTGGAATCTCCTGGTTCAGCATCAATCCATCCTTCTTCGAATGCCGTTTGGGCAAATTGACCGAGCTTCTCACTGAATTGACGGAACTGTCCGATCACGATATCTGCCGCTTCCTCATACGTCAAGGTCGTCTTGGATGTGAAGGTCGGGGCATAGATGTCATACCAGCTCAACTTTTCCACTTGAATCAGTTTGGCTTTTCGTTCAAAAAAACGGTGAAGTAAAGATTTGTGTTGATGGAGCGTCTCCATCATAGTGTTCACGGATCTTTCACTGATCCGGTTTTGTTCGAACATTTCCTTCAGAGGATTCGTCCATCCTCTCAGCCGGTACAGCTCATTCCGGAAACCGGCAAAATGATTGAAGATCGACGCAAACCGGTCTTCGTTCTCACGGCAAACCTTGGAGATGGCTTCACCCATTTCCATCCTCGTCTCCCGGTCATGTGAGAGCATCCCTCGAATATAAGCCATATCAAAGGAAATGTATTCCGTCTTCCCATTGTCCGTTACCGGCACTTTCAATCGGGCGTATTCTTGATCATAATGATCTTCCCAACCGGCAAATCCATCAACGGAAAGGGCATGAATCAGCTTCTCCATCTCGGGATCAAGCTGGTCCTTCACCTTTCGTCTCTGTTCCTTCAAGAACCGCTCACTGCCTGCCACTTCACCCCGTCCAATGAAAGCATTCCAGTCCTTCTCCGGCATATGGACAAGACACTGACTATACGCAAGGAGAAAGGTGTCCATTCTTGCCTGCAGCTGAGTGCTCCGGGCGCTTAGATCCTGCGCTTCCACATCCAGGACATCCACCGATAGCAGGCAGATGATATATTCATCCATTTGAAACACATCCGTATAAAGATCCTGCACACGTTTCGTGATGTCAACCGCTTCCTCGGGATTCATCCCATGCTTCAATACGGATTGCGTTTCCTCGATATGTAGAAGAATCTCCTGAATTTGATCTTTCACCGGTCCGCTTCCCGGTCGTACACTTCCCAGATTCCATTGCTTGTCACGTACTTGATTCACATGAATCCCCTCCTATTACTCTATCTAATATGGTATAGAAAAATGGAAAATTTTACATCGGACTGTGGACTGAGTTTGTCTCATTCATAGGCCGTGATTTTTTTAAAGTCGCTTCCTGCTATAATTTCGGCTTCATGCATGCTGGTCCATCTCCCAATCGAGATTTCAGGATGATTCTTCCTGTAGCTTTGGACGATTTCATATCCGATTTTGTAGTTGGCCCATTGGGGAATGCCTTTTGAAGAGTTACCTTTTCTTAACTTCTCATAGTACTTCATATCATCGGAGTATCTAAGTTCAGTAATCTCAGCTATTACCCTTTCCTTTTCCTCCGGTGTCATCGGTTTTTGCCAGGGAGCCTGGATCTTTGGATAGATGGTATGGGCAAAGGCATCTGCCTTCCCTTCCAACACAACCCCACCGAGGATGGTCCTTATCATTCCTCGATTACTTTCTTCTGCGATGAGATGGTTGTATTCATGAGCGACGGTGTACTTCAATATGTCTTCTTGCACGGATGGTGAAAGTTGCAGCACAATGACATCCTCTGACAGGGCAAACCCCGATACACCCCCCATTTGCTCCACTATAAACGTATCCTCTGGGTTCGCTGGAAAAATAATATACTTCTTATCCTTTCCATGGAGTTCTTTTGCGGATTTAAGCAGAGCTTCTTTAATAATCCCGCTCGTCGTATCCTTCTCCTTTTCCAATTCTTTTACGGATTCCCCAAGCTTGTCCACCTCTGAGGACGGATCAAAAGTATATCGCAAGCTGATTTCCTCCATATTGGACTTCTTTTTAAATGGCTCAAACACCTTTTCAATGAACACTGTCTCATTACTTTTTCCTGACTTTCCACGTACGGTGTCTACGTACTCCTGCACTTCATCATACATATAAATAATTTCGAAATTCTGTTCCTCATGGGAGAAGGTGATAGGCGTTTCCTGTTCCTTCTTATCCACTGGCTCTTTATTGGAGCATCCCATAAACATGAAGCATAATGCCAGTATGAGCAACACTTTCCCAACAGTCTTCATGTGTTCCATCCCCTCCATTCATTTCCATTTGTTACTACCTATACGTTTCTCAATTGGAAATAGTTTCAAATAAATACGAACAAAAAAAGAACCACCCGATTTCTAACCAGGAAGTTCTCATGATCCTCATCCACCTGAATACACACTTGCACACGTCCCTGCTGCCGGTTCATAGTAACAGTGATTCTTGAATTGTCCCGCAAACGGCTGGTCATACCACGTCGGGGGACACGGGGCATAAGGATTGAAATACCAAAGGGCATATTTTGCCGGATGCATAGCCCAATAATCCAGATTTTTTTTGGCTAATCGTTTCTCAACGGATCTAGCCCTGTTATAAAAAAGATTCCCTTTCTGGACCGCTTCAAAGGAGTAATTCCCACCCTGCACCTGGAAGATGACCTGGCGGATGCTCCTAACCTTTTTAAAGTCCAAGCATTCCGCCTTCGCACGATTCACAATGACATTGCCCACGTACAGCATCCCTTGTTTCCCTTCGCCTTCCGCTTCCGCTCTCATCATCCTCGCCATCAAGGCCACATCGGCATCGGTGTATTTGACTCTTGGCATTTTACTCACCTCAGAATAGTTTATGAGGAATACCGAGTTTCATGTCAGGAATTATTCGAGAAGGTGCAGTCGGATAGGCTTTCAACACCATCTTTCTTAAAATCGTTCAAGCTCCTTTAAAAAGATACCGATCCGCTCTTGAATCTGCTCCTTCGTCCCGTACCGGATCACTTGCTCACGGCTCAAAGATTCCTGCTTCAGAAGCTGATCATGTTCATGGGTCATGGTGACGAGCTTCAAGTACACTTCCACGTTCAAGTCATTCCATTTCTGTTTCGAACCGTTCACATACCCCTCCACAAAACCTTCTGCACTGGCCTTCAATTGTGGAATCAAGAGGTGGTATTGGTTCTTGCCATGTCGCTTTGTGTTGTACAGAGCATGAAACAATGTCCGGTAGTTGAAAACGTAATTGGCAGAGAGGGAAGTTCCTGTATAGAGAATCGGAAACGGGTCGATCATCCGGACGCCGCTACGAGTAAAAATCATATTCTCAGGCGATGTATCCTGATTCGTCAGGACGAGCTTTTCCCTTTCGACGGACCGGGCGGCAATCAGCTTATCCCCTGTGCTTCTCACTTTTTCCTTATTAAAAGAATAAGAGCTTTCAAGAAGGGACTCCCATTCTTCCCGGTATTCTTCCGTTTCTTCCCGGATGAACGCACTCAGGTCACCCTCGTACTGCCCTTTGATCTCTCCTCGTTCCCCGACAGTTATGTATCCGATGCCTGGAATGGATGAATCCAGCTCTTCTAGGGCCAGGAAGAACTCACCTAGTTCCCTTCCATACCGTTTCGATTGATCCGGCGTCTGTCCGGCAAGACCGATTGATTTTCCTACATATGTTTCAATCGTATAGGTTAACTCTTCAGAAACATGGAAGTCGTAATGCGAAGGACACATCCCCCTTCCCGTCCTGTTGGCATGCTCATAAAAGGCCTTGGTCCCGGCATAATCCGCTTTGAGCTCATCCCTGTTGAAGACGACCTCTTTCTCATAGGCGATTCTTTTCGGGATGCGGAGGACGAGCTGTTCTGCCTCGATCAAGTAGGCATAGTGCCAGGCACCTTCACCTAATCTCTTGATCTCGGAATCACTTGTGATTTGTTTTAATCCTTCGTTTTTAAGAGCTTTGTTGATGAGTTCTTGTTCTGTAAGTGTTGTGGTTGTTAGAAATGGCTTTAACATTTTTTCTCCTTTTTCACTTCATTATTTTTCTATGTTGGTGCTATGTTCATGATTTTTGAAATTGTCTTGTATACCGATTTCCTCTTTCAGCTTCCACGCTTCCTCTATTGCCCAGTAATGATGCTCATGTATCAAGAGCCTTTTCGCATCTTTACGATCCATCCACACTGGAGCATGCTCATCTTCCATTGGTTCCAGCATCTTTTCATTCAGCTCAACCAGAAAAAAGTGGCCTTCACCAAGGAGGGGATCTCCCATTCTTGAAAAAAAGTAGCACATGGCATTTCCGATATGAGAACCAATCGATATACAGTAACCTGTTTCCTCCATCATTTCTCTTTCCAGGCACTCTACATCACTTTCATTCTCTTCCATGCCGCCACCAGGCAGAAAGTAGTGCCCCGTCTCGTTCCGAACCGTCAGGATTTTGTTTTTTTTATGATGAAAGATGACGGCATAGACACCTGTTCTCATTTGATATTCTACTCCAGGAACTTTTTCACCGAATACTTTTTTCACTTATCCGCCCTCTTTGTTAAAACAAATTGTAATCCTACACCAATTATTCCAAATTCACACAATATTCTCAACCTAAAAAGAGGAATGACCCTGATGTAGGCTCATTCCTCTTTTTCCTTAAAACTCTCTCCGTTCAATCTGATACTGGTCAAGCAGTTGCATATGTTGCTCACGGACATTCCCTTTGTAGTAACTTGAGTTGTTTGTGCTGTTTTTCCATTTGACTTCCTTGTTGTTCTCATCAAGCGGTATCCAACCGAATTGGGAGTGTATTCCCGGATAGAAGTTATTTCCGAAGAGTGGGTCAGGAACATCACTACCATCTGATAAAGTCAATGCATTTACCCATTCTCCGGGAATCTTCATTGCCCCGTAGGATTTGCCTGCCAAAGTGGCTTCCGTCTTCATCAAGATACCGGGGACATAATGCTGTTGTTCTCCGCTACTCGAGTAGCCCCTTTCCCTCGTGAAATAATACTGCAATGTTTGAATGTCACTGCCGGGGTTGATGTTCCAGACGATATGGAAGCTTGACGGATCATTCCCATCGAGCATCCATACCTTTGGCTCCCCGTCGGTCCGGATGCTTATTACCTTCCAGCCTGTCAGATGTCTCTCCCAATAGCTAACACCATATTGCTCTTTATCTGAAAGGAAAGGTGCCACCCCGTGACCATCATCAAGCTTTAGGAAATCCTGTATTTCAACGGCTTGTGCATTCTGAAGGGAAGAATTAATCTGTGACAGTATTTCTTCATTTTTTGGACGTGAATCTGTTTTCTCTACGTACAGCCAATAGAAGGCAAATAACCCTACGAAAAGGATTACCCAAGCCAGGATGCTTCTCTTCTTCATGGTTTTGCCTCCTTCAGCACCGTTTCAGGGAAGTGGTAATAATACTGAGTCTTCCATGTTGAGATGAGGATCCCTTTCCCGTCCTGTTCCACATAGATATCCGGCTCGAGGCCGCTTCCCCATTTCGGCGTGGTGCCGACCAGTTGAAACGGAAAGCGTTCGTTATTCGAGTAACGGCCGCCTGCTTCATCAAACCATTGCCAACTTTCAAATTCTACCTGCTCCCCATCAGAAAGCTGCTTCTTCAGTTCCTCCTCATCCAAGGTCCGTCCCTCACCAGATGGATGGATAACATTGATGGAAGCTTCTTTGGTTCCTGAAATGTAGGTGGATAGATGGTTTTCTGGATAGAGAAGTGATTGGACAGGGATGGTGAGCAGGGTTCCTGCCAGGAAGATGAAGTTGGCCAGGAATCCGATCCAGGCAAACCGGCGATAGGTGTCCCAGCGATCTTCTTTTCGATTAAGAACTGCGTATAGGATCCATACACCAAGTGGCAGGATTGGAATTTTTACAAAGGTGTGAAACCATTCCATGTTGATGGTAAAGGAAAACAAGCCGACCAATATGGCCAGTATGACTTTCCACACCTTTGGCTTTGCAGAAAGCTTTTTATACACTCTAAGTGCAAGATATCCGATGACTCCCCATTCCATGATGGACATCACAGTCGACACGATGCTAAATGAATAATCGATATTAATGATGAATATCACCCCTTTTTCTATATGCCCCCTATTTTACCATCTATAACCATATACTGGTCCGCCCGATTTTACATAAAAAAAATGACCATCCAACGATGATCATTCCTTCCTCTTATTTATACGTTTTTAACGGCTTCTTCTATTCCAGTGCTTCCCGAAATAAGATCGAATCCTTTATTAAACGTGCTTGCTTCCGTTAACGACGCCACGATGGTTCTCGCCACATCTTCACGGGGGATGGATCCTCTTTCAAGATTCTCAGCCGCCGATACTTTAGCGGTGCCTTCTTCGTTCAGTAATCCACCCGGACGGATGATCGTATAGGTAAGTCCACTTTCCTCAAGTGCCCGGTCTGCGAAGTGCTTCGCTACATAATATGGCTTCAGGGAGTCATTCCAGTTCTCACGATGATGAGCCTGCAGTGCACTTACGATGATGAAGCGTTCGATTCCAGCCTCTTTTGCGGCCTCCATCGTTTTCACCGCTCCGTCAAGATCGATGAGGAGGGTCTTGTCTGAACCGGTGCTGCCACCTGATCCTGCAGAGAATACGACGGCATCGGCTCCCTTCAATCCATTCGAGATTTGATCAACCGTACCTTCCAAATCAACCAGTGCAGCTTCCACACCGTCCTGCTCGAAAGACTGTACCTGCTCTTCTTTCCTCACGATGGCTCTCGGCGTATGTCCGTCTTCCTTCAAAAATCCGACCACTTGCTTCCCGATCTGTCCATTTGCTCCAACAACTGCTACGTTCATAACCTCATCTCCTTATTCCGATAATTTTGGTATGAATTTATCATCACATGTTTGGCGGGGGGATGACAAATCATCTGTTTGGTGTGTGCTCATATAATGTATCCGAAATGGGGAGGTTCAAAACAAAGATGAGCACATGCAGTCGTAAATGGAGAACGATTTTGAAAAGGAGAAGGATATTGGTAGTGTCATAGACTTCTGAGAAGTGGAGTATAGTCATAAGTGGCGTCGGCGGACAGGAATTGCGTCGTTTTTTCATTTATTGCGTCATTTTTCAATTAATTGCGTCGTTTTCACGATAATTGCGTCATTATTTTATTTTATGCGTCTTTTACCAAAATTACCCAAAAGACCATCGAGGTCCGTCCCTCAATGGTCTCCATCATTAAATAATCTTATACAATTCTTTCACACTCGTCACTATGTAGTCAGCGTGGGGATTCTCTACCCGCTCATCTGCAAAGTAGCAGGAAGTGATCCCGGCATTTTTCCCCGATTCGAGATCCAGATCCCGGTCGCCGATCATGATCGCTTCTGATGGATCGATATCATGTGTGCGGATTAGATGCTGAATGGCGTTTGGACTCGGCTTTCTCTCAAATCCGTGCTCGGAGGTGATGAAATCAGAGAAATAACCCGTCATCCCGTAGCTCTCCAGCATCGTGATGGATGACTCACCTCTGTGGGTGTACAGGTAATTCCTGCGACCCGATTCATGAATATACTTACATATTTTAGCGATTCCTTCAAAGGGCCTGGACAAATCGAACTCAATTTCTTTTCTGTGGGTATTGTAGGCTGTGATAAACTCGTCCCCGATCCCATACATCTCACCATAATGATTAAATGTGTGAGTCATTGATACCTTCATTTGTTTTATGATGTTCTCTAACGGTTCCTCGATTCCCCGGCTGTCCAACGTGTTTTTGAAGGCTCCCGCCATCACGGGATATGTATCAAATAGAGTGCCATCAAAGTCCCAAATGATATGCTTGTACATGTCCAATCCCCTCTCTTATGTAAACTACTTTCATCGTACCACAATGAAAAATGAACAGATACAAAACAGGAAAATTATGCTAAACTATTTTCAATGATTGCCCTAGGAGGACTATATGCCACGTTCACCGCACACTCTTTTCCTTATAAGCTCTGCCGCCCTGTTTTTCGCAGGCATCATCCTTCTTTCGTATCGCGCATACGCATGGGGACTGCTGCCGATGCTCGGGTTTCTCATCCTCTATTTATCTGGTAAAAACAACAGGTCCGTCGCTTCCTTATTCCTATTCTTCCTTATCGGCTTCCTGCTCTTCCAATGGGCAACAGGGTGGATTAACAGATGGAATATCTCAAAAGAAACCAACATCCTTTTGAACAGAAGTTTTCTTATATTCATCCTTTTTGCCTTAGCCGTCTCACAATGGATAGCCAAGGAAAAGATCCGATTCTACATGAGATTTCCGGATTGGAGCAAGCGTATTTCCATGCCTTCACACACTATTCCATTACCACTTTTTTTAATGATTGGGCTCGCGGGATCAAGCACCATCTTCATTCCCCTCATCTGGTCAGAGGGATTCAGTGAATCATTATTCCTTTTCGCAATAGGATTCACCATCTTGAACGCTACGCTGGAAGAACTCATCTGGAGAGGCGTCATGCTGTCGTCATTGATCCGGAATACCTCTGTCATTTACGCCGTCACGGTGACGAGTATCGGATTCGGACTCCTGCATCTCTCCATCGGCATCCCGCTCCTCCTCAGTCTTCTATTCTCTTTCGGAGGACTTTTTTACAGCATCGTAGTCTTGAAGACAGATAGCATCTATCCTTCGATTGCCTTTCATATGGTGATAAATATGGGGATGGTGTTGAATGAGTGGATAAACTAGATTAAAAACGTGATAAACGAAAGGATTTTAAACATGAGATATGTAAAACCGTTCATCTGTTTGTTCCTCACCATTGCCCTGACAGGTTGCATCGCTGAAGACTATGACTTCACTCCCCCCACTGTCACGCTGATGGAAACAGACAGCGTCGACTCCGTTGAATTAACCGAAACCAATATTGATTGGGAGGGTGAAAACGGTAAACCATTAGAGAAAGAAACGAAAGAAGTAGTAGACTTCGCACGGGAACAGAAGGAACTCACCTTTCCATCAGGGCAGCAGGTAGACGTCCTTTTAGACAGCGAAGACTTTGCAGTGGAGGAATTACGTGCATTCTTATGGCTTGGCAACGAAAAGCTGCAGCTGGATATGGATGAGAACCGTTCCTTCACATTCCCTAGAGGAAAAGGTTCTTACGTGTTGGAAGTCGACCTTCAAACGGATAGAGGCAGTGCGCAGTATGTTGGGAATATTGTGATTCAATAAACAGGGAGGACAAAATGAACAACCGATGGAACGAAATCATTTATAAACTCTGGTCCCCTATGTATGACAGGATCTTTAATACAGGAAAATTCCTTGAAGCCCGTCAAAAGCTTTTTCATCACCCACCATTCCATCCACACCAACGAATCCTGTTCGTCGGCGTTGGTACAGGGGCTGACCTGGAGCTCTTGGATCATACTGAATTCCAGATTACAGCTATCGACTATTCCGGTGACATGCTTCAAAAGGCAAAAGAAAAATTCAAGGATAACAAGATCGAATTCATTCAAATGGACGCCCAACAGATGAGTTTCACAGATAACAGCTTTGATGCAGTAGTAGGCAGTCTCATCTTATCCGTCGTTCCTGATCCGGACCGATGCATGAAGGAAATAATCCGGGTATTAAAGCCTCAAGGAACCATGATCATTTTTGACAAGTTTTCACCCTCTAAAATGTCTCTAAGCAAACGAATGGTCCGACCCTTTGTAAAAATGATGGGTACAGACATCGGAGTGAACTTTGAGAATTTATATGAACAGAACCATGAAGCAATCATTCTTAAAGAAGATGAGCCTCTTCTTTTCAAAGGAATGTACAGAAAGATCATACTTACCAAAACTGGGAGGTGAATAGCATGGAACTTTTTATTATTTTCATAAGCGTCATCCTCCTCATCGTGTTTCTATTTATCTTCTATATCATAGTGGAACGGGCCGTTCGGGAAGGCATTAATAACTCTGTAATCGGAAGGTACCTTGAAGAAAAGCATGGAATCAAAGAACCACAGGGGGATGAAGATTTGTACGACGATACTTTCAAGGGGGAATGATGGGGGTTTGGGATGACAGTGGAAGAAACGCTTATCTTAGTCTGGTGTGCGATCTTGTTGATCAATAATGTCGAGCTGATTTTCAGATATCGCTCGAACAAAGATAAATATATAGAACTCCAGGATTCCGGTGCCTTCTTCCCTATCAGTCAGTTAAGATTGACCCTTGGAATCCTGATTGGCACTTTTATTTTCAAAGGACTCATTTATATCATAGCCGCATTTGTCCTCCACAACCTCTATGCCAAAATCTTCGGGTTTCTACTATTGGTATTGAGGCTGATCGTCGGAATTCAAGATGAGTCGACGTTTCGGAAGAGCAAGTGGGATTTGGTGATTTTGCTTCTTGAGACAGGATTTGTGGTGTACTTTATGTTGGGTTACTTCTTTTTTGAGTGGTGAAGAGATTTTTTGTTTATTTAAATCTATATTTCAAATAGTTTAGCAGCTCTCAAATAGTGTGCCCAGTACCCTACATGTCCCCCATAAAAGTCGGATACCTTAGAAACATCCGCAGCCTCCCCGTATAGGGATTGAATCTCTTTCTGTAGCATTTTTTCACCTATCGGCAATCTTTCCATTCTTCCAATCCCCCTTAACATGTTGAACGAAGCAGACCAATCACCAATTCCATTTATCTCCTTTAGCCATTGATTGACTGTTTCGTAATCCTCTTCCATTAAGAAAGAATTCGAGACCTCTGCAAATTGCTTGGCTGCTGACATAATATAATTTACTTTGCGTTCAGAACGGACAACCTTCAATAGCTCTTTCTCTGGAGCATTTAATATCTGCTGGGGTTTAGGAAAGGCAGTGTAGTTGGAATCATTCCTTTGAATAGATTTCCCAAATGCACTGGCGAATTCATTCTTTATACAACGTGCAAAATGGACAGGAGTCCTTTGAGAAAGGATCGCCCAGCATGTATTTTCAAAAGGGGTTAAAAACTTAACGTGGTGATATCCATACAATTTCTGGGCTATTGGATAAAAAGTCGGATCAGTTTTGGATAGGTGGTAAAACGGGATCAGGTCGTCATATAAACTAAGATAAAATGATATCCGTTCTATTGCCTCTGCTTCCCTTTCATCCGTCATGCTGGCATCTGAATATAATCTGTAATGTAATTGAGGTGTTTCTATATCTCCCTCAGACAATAATTCGAACAGAATAACCTGCTCTTGAATCATGATTGCCTTAGTAAAAGTATGATGTGCTTGTTCTTCTTTCGATGGTGGGAATTTTCTTAAAAAAGTAAGGGTCTTATCGAAATCGTAAGGAGCTTTTGGAATTAACGTCCCTTCCTTTTCAACAACCACAGTTAGATTCCTCTACAATTAGTGGCTCTTGTGGAAAGTTCATTTTTTCCCATGCTGCAATCCCGCCTGTCAACTCCTGAACATCGTTGTATCCCTTTTTCAACAGTGTTGATGCTACTTTCGCGGCGGTATTACACCACACATCCCAGCAATAAACCACAACCTTTTTATCCTTAGGAATCTCATGGAGACGAACATCAATATCTGACTGTGGAAGTACAAGCGCACCTTGAATCTTATTCTTCCTGGCCTCCACCGGACCGTTTCTAACATCAATTAAAATAACACTTTCCGGCTCCTTCTTCTTTAAATGTATGTAATCCATCGGACTTAATGTAGCTTCGATTCGCGCCTCAAAGTACTCTAGTTTATTCATGCACTTACTCCCTCACTATTTTAGAATTTTACTCTTCATTGTAATCTGAAATCCCTTCCCTCACCTTACTTAACAGCTGAAGGAAAACGCTTCTCTCTTCCGTAGATAACCTATTAACAAGCTTTGCTGTTTTTCTATAATGATTGGGTAACATCTTTTCTAAAACATCGATCCCATGATTTGTTAAGAGGACCACTTGCTTTCGTCGATCATCTGGATGAATCGAACGTCTAACCAATCCGTCCTTTGACAGTCCATCGATTAACCCCGTGATAGTTGCTTTTGTTACACTTGCACTTTGGGCTAGCTCCGATGGGGTAATTGAATTTTCCGGGTGACGGTATAGGAGCATCAATAAAGTGAATTTCCCTTCTGAAAGACCTTCTTTTAAATAATATTTTCCATATGCGCTGTTAACTTCCTTTGCAGTCCGTAAAAACTCCAGAGTCATCAGTACCCCCTCTACATCCACTTCAGGAAATTTCTCTGAATAGGTCATTAACGTTTGGGATGAGGGAAGATTTTTAAGAATAAAATCATTTAACAACATGTTCACCTCCTTTAGTATGTCACCTTATTGTAAGGCACCTAACTAATATTGTAAACCTATTTATGGAAAAAATGTATTTTCGGTTCCAAAATGCTTTATTATATTTTTCATAAATAACTTCTACATTGAAACTCTTGATCTCTTTGACCTCCCTTTCATCTCGACATATTCATCGAGGTGAATATAATGAAAAGATACCGCTTTCTGATACTACTAGTAACAACCCTACTTCTAGGCTGTAAAGACCAGGACCTGGCTTATAACAACATGTCCGACAATAAAATACTTCATGGGAAGGTTCTTGAAAAACGCAGCAAGGGAATGACTCTCGAATTAACTGGGGAACTAAAGGATAGATACGCTGAAACGATTCGGGTATCTGTACCGGATGAAAATATGATAAAGCTTATTGAGGAAGGGCAGGGCCTATCAGTGTGGTATGACTTCGTGCGAGAGTCTGACCCGCCTCAGACCAAGGCATTGAAAGTAGAAATCATTAAGAAGTAGATGGAAACCATCACCACTACTTTGTGAAAATATGATATTCTTAATTAACAATAAATGGAATGATGGGAGTATTCACGATGAAATACCTTAAATCCTTTTTAGCCTTTGAATGGATTACGCTTATTGGCGCTTCAATCGTTCTTTATACACGCTGGGACTTTCCACTTTATATTTGTATCGGCATAGTCGTTCTTGGCGTTATCCTTACGCTTTATTTCACGAAAAAGTATGAGCCTATAGAGATGAAAGCTGAAGATTTGTAGGGTGTATGCGATCATACATCGTCCCCACAAAAAAAGCATCATCGAAACACACTCCGATGATACTCGTATTTCCCTACAACTTCCCATCAACCTCAGACGTATCCACATCATCACCGAACCAGTCACTCAACTTCGCCTTGGCCTTCGCTTTCACTTCATCATCGATATACATCGATACCTGCAATAATGCGAGACCCAGGGCCCCAAGGTCATCTGTGAACCCTATCCCCACTGCCATGTCCGGAATGAAATCCGTTGGAAGGATGAAATATCCGAGTGCCCCGATTATGACCATCTTCGACTTCTTTGGAACATCCGGCTTTTGCAGGACAAAATAAAGGAGCAGCGCCGTATACACGACGGAATGTCCGGCCTTTACACCATATCTTTTTAACTTATCCCAAAATTTTTCTTCAGAAAAATGTTTCTCCGTGTTGTCCATTTCCGTTCCACCTCCGTATTGAGATGCCTGACGATCTCTTGTTCTTTTCATTGTAGAAGGTTTGGGGAAAATAGACAAATGTTTGCAAAGCTGATTTTACGTTATACTTCAATTACGCAAAACAAAATAAAGGAGTGATCACATGGTAAATGCCATCATCTTATTCACCCTTGCCGGAATCGCCGAAATTGGCGGGGGTTATCTTATCTGGTTATGGCTTCGGGAAGGAAAACCCGCTTATTGGGGAGTCGCCGGTGGGATAGCCCTGGCCCTTTATGGCGTCATCGCCACCTTCCAGTCCTTCCCGTCATTCGGCCGTGTCTACGCTGCTTATGGCGGGGTGTTCATTGTCCTGTCCGTCCTGTGGGGATGGGGAATCGATAAGAAGACGCCTGATCTGTATGATTGGGTCGGTGCCGGGATATGTATCGTTGGGGTTGGTGTGATGCTGCTTGGGCCGAGGCAGTAGACGAACGAGAACACTTGTTCTAAAATGGATGTAAATGGGATTTTAGGAGCTGGTAGTGTTGAGACCCACCTTAAACAAGGACACCCCAATTGAAATGTTTAAAAAGTACTATTGGTTGAAAGAAGAGCTGCAATCATTCTGCCGCGCTAACGGAATCAGCACTTCCGGATCAAAGGTAGAGCTATCGGATCGGATTTGCGCTTTCCTGGAAACAGGTGAAATCAAAAAGCCCGTCAGAGAATCAAAAGGGATTCGAAAAACAAACCATAATGACGTGTTAAGTCTTGATACCGTCATTACTGACCATCATCGCTGCAGTCAAAACGTCAGAACCTTCTTTAAGTCTGTCATTCCTTCTTTTCATTTCTCTACTTATATTCAAAATTATTTTAAAAATAACGTAGGAAAGACGTATCGTGATGCAATAGAAGCTTGGTATGAAGAAGACAAAAGGAAGAAAGACCCGGCATATGAGAAGAAAATCGCACCTCAATTCGAATACAATCAATTCACACGTGACTTCTTTGCCGATCCCGCCCATAAAGGGAAAAAGAGAGAAGATGCCATTGAAGCCTGGAATGAAATCAAGAAACTTCCGGGGAGTAATAAGTATGTAGGTGGTTCTTGATGTGAAGAAGGTCCGTCCCTAATGTTTTATCCCTGACAGTAAAAAGCCCACGGTCCACTACAGGTGATATCCGTGGGCTTTCCATAATTATCTTAAAGCTGCGTCAACGTATTTGTCACCGTCATGATTGTAATGATGAACGCATTGATGAATCCTGCAAGATAAGGATTTCCTGTCACCTTATAAATCTTACGGGAAACAACGGCCGCCACCATCAGGATAACGATGATTGGGAACAACCAGATTCCGATGATGTGGGACAAGTCATTGTAATATACTTCCCCTTTTACAAAGAAGGCAATATACTGGATGGCCACCAGAATGATGATGGCGAGTGAATTGAACAGTGTTAATACTGCCGCATTCATCCATTCTTTCTGTCCTAGTTTAATAAAGTTAAAGCTATTGATGGCAATGGAATTCGCTACATAGAATACAAGGAAGAAAGGTAGATATTTCAACGCGATCAATAGTTTATCAGGGGTGAATGCTTTTACAGTCAGCACCCATAATCGGAAGTCCGTTATAAAGAAATAATCCGCTATGAACACGAGGCTGTAAGATAAGGCCGTGACACAAAGGGCAAGCCAAATCGTTTTCACCAGTGTCCGGAAGCTGATGACCACCCCTGTCGCCCTTATATCCATTCCGTTCTTCTTGGAATAGAAGAAGTAGCATGCCCCCACAACCATTAACGTAAAGAGACCAGTGACCAAACACCACATCCCGATATAAAAAGGCGGGTACTGCGGAAAGAACGGTGTAATATGTTCCACGGTCCAGGTGGATAACTTCAAATAACTGAAATAAGATACGAGCGCACCCGCAATGAGGCCACCCCAGAACCAAAGCTTCCCTCGTCCATCAAGGAACGTCATAGGCTCCGCTTCCTTTACAGCTCGTAGTGAAGCAAATGTTTCAGTGAAAAGAAGCCACTTGGTAATGCTCACGATGAAAATCACAAACCCGACCAAGCCTACAGCATTAAAGAACACTTTGTATTGCCAAACCTGGTTGTCAGCTGCAATTGGATGAGGTGCCCCAAGAGAATCTTCGAAAAACTCCAGAGTACTCGTCACGACATCCTTAGAAATATGGTTCCACGGATGGATCTGCGCAGGATTATAAATGACCCTCGCTGCTTCTTGACCGTCTACCTCCTGTTTATAGATCTCGTAGCTCTTCCGCTTCTCCCCTCCGGATGGATCGATCCCGAAATTCAGGAATGATTGGGCAGCCTCCGTGTTAATAAAGTCTCTTGGAACGGTAGCAGTCCCGTCCTCTTTTAAACTTCTGAAGAAAAATTCATCGTACTGTGCGGCCACGATTCCGACATCCCTCGCACCATACACGTTAACATATTCCTTATCCTTCGGCTGCATCGACCAATACAATGGCTCTGCCGGATCACTCGTATACATGGCATCATTGGCAATTAACAGCACAGACGAAATCAACGGCGCATCTTTCTTATTATCTTCATTGATGACTGATTAAACACAAGGCCAAAGCAATGACAACCCAACGGAACGACTTCCTTTTGCTCATCTCAACCCTACAGTATAAGGATATTGGGGTTGTCAGGAAAAAAGACCTGGGGCAGGTGCCTCGTTTGTACAAACGTCAGGTGGGAAGGTGCAAGAAGGTCCGTCCCTCATTTTGAGGGACAGACCTTCAACATTTCCTACAACCTCTGTAGAAGTCCCGAGAACAAACTCAAAATCAAAAGTATACTAATCGCTGTCAACCCGGCTATGAAACCGCCAAGTGTTCTCGCTTTCAATGTTTGATCTTCCGTCATTCGATTCACCAAATCGGTTCACTACCCAAAATCGTATGAAAGAGAAAGACCAATAACGAATCCACAGGCAAGTCCGAGTAAGAATGGGAACCACCAAGCTCAACTGGATTTTAGCTTCTCCACCATTAGCTTCTTAAAGGTCACTTGTCCCCCTTCCGAAAACAAAGAAATCCCCCTATCGTGAGTTCGCGGAAAGACCAAACTTGATTGGACTATCCGACCACCATCCATAAACACCTCGACACTCGTCTTATCCACTAAAATGGTGACATGAACCTGTTTATCAGCGGAATCGAATGGTGCCTTACTTTCCAAAAATGTCCCTTTTCTATCGGGTTGATCAGTAAAGCTTCTGTTCAAGTAAGAGTAGTCGCCTTCAAGTGAGATTCCCACATCGATATGTCGGGATTTTTCTTCGGATTCACGTAATCTGAATCCGACTTGATCAGCATCCTCCCAAGATACATCCGCCTCAATTCGATAAGTTTCCCCTTCAATATCCAGCTTCTTTGTTTCATTTTCCACAGTAACATCCTCAAACATCTCCGTAGATTCCACCAACCCATCAAGCGCTTCAATAGGCTTGGAGGCAAGATAGTACCCACTCTCAGAATCACCATC
The DNA here is from genome assembly GCF_002563655.1 of Bacillus sp. es.034. Lineage (GTDB taxonomy): Bacteria > Bacillota > Bacilli > Bacillales > Bacillaceae_B > Rossellomorea. The sequence goes on from NZ_PDIY01000001.1 coordinate 178,917, forward strand.
CAACCTAATCTCCCTCACAATCGAATCCGTGCCATTAAACCCATCATGCTCCATCGTCGGAGTATCATCCGCATAAGACCACTTATTCATCCAGGCAAACGCATAACGCTTCTCTTCTTTATCCTCAGCTTTACCGTCTTCAAACGTCACTCCACCGTACCAGTCAAATCCATAGTCCAACCACTGTGGATCGGACTGATTGGCTTCAAACCCGCTGCCATTGTACTCCCCTGTCCAATAAGCATACGTATTAGGTTCCCCGATTGCTTCTCCATTAGCGCTCACTCCAAGCACCCACTTCACCGTGCCATCGGTGGCCCTTATTTTGAATAGATCCGGGCATTCCAACACGCCTAAATCCGATGTCTGGAAGTCCCCTGTAAACACCCAGTCCTTCAGATTCTCAGATTCATAGAAACCGACCTTCGACCCTTCCGCCATGAGCATGACCCACTTGTCATGTTCGTCATCCCAGACGACCTTCGGATCACGAAAATCCTCTACTCCCGGGTTATTCAGGACAGGATCTTCACTGTAATTCTTGAAGGTTTTACCTTCGTCTGTACTCACCCACATGTATTGCTCCTGCTCGCCGGTTTCACCGGTTGGCTGGGTCACGATCGCAATGAAGGCATCTTTTCCGAAACCTGCGGTGTTCTCCCGGTCGATGACGACGGAGCCGGACCAGGGGTCACCGTTTCTGTTGGTGTATTTCGGGATCGACACTCCCTGGTCTTCCCAGTGAAGCAAGTCTTCGGATACGGCGTGGCGCCATTCGGTTCCATTGCCTTCGGGGTAGTCTTTGTTATAGAGATAATAGTAATGGTATTTCCCTTTATAGTAGACCGGCTTTTGCGGGTCATTTTTCCATTTGTCCGGGGTCGTGAAGTGATAGGAGGAGCGATAGGAAACATCCTCATCTACAAGCTGCTCCTTGTCTTTTTCGTGTGCCTTTGTCCACCATGCAGCCGCTCCAGCCATTAGGACGATCAGCACCATCAACATGACGATTCCCTTCTTCCTTTTTTCTAGTTCCATTTTTCCACCACCTACTAAAAAAAGAAAATGCCATGTCTGACATTTCCTTTTTTGAAGTTTGCTATTATTGCCCGTCGTACGTGATTTGACCTTGCTTCAGGATGCCGTTTTCTACAACAGAAGATTTCTTGTTGTTGATATCAAGCAGGAATGATGGAGCGAATGTTGATTTGTGGTCTTGGAAGTATCCACGGTTGGTCATGTAGCTGGTTACGACGAATTTGTCCGATTCTTTTTGAGGGATGACATAGTGTGCATACGTCCAAGTGACGTCGTTTGGATCAAGGTCCTGATGAAGGACAATTCCGGTTTTGTTCATTGGCTTAAATGGTCCTGTTAGTGAGTCGGCTACATATCCGAGCATGTAGATGTCTTCATCGTCAGTTCCTTCAATGGTCATTTTTGATCCCCGTGTGCTTGTGAACAGGTAGAACTTGCCGTCTTTTTTGAAGATGTTCGGGCGTTCAATTTCGTCTGTTACCGTGTTGGAAACCAGCAGCGGCTTCATTTCTTTCTTGATGGTATAGTCATCGTTGATTTCGATAATTCCCATGGCGCCGTTGGCAAGCTCTGCCAGGTCTTTCTTAGGGCTTTCCTGAAGGGCTTGGAATTCCTTCTTGAAAAAGTTCATTCCGTTTCCGTAGTATGCGCGGTTATAAAGAGAATCTTCCCCAGAATAGCCATACTCTGTTCCGGTGTTTGCTTCGAATACCAAGTATTTTTTTCCGCCGTCTTCGATGTAGTGCGGGTCACGGAGCGTATGGTTGTTCATGAAGTTTCGGTCTTCAAATGCTTTCCCGACAGTTTCATACGTATCTCCATCGCCGCCGCTGTAGATGGATTTGTGATCCTTAACTCCGTCGATATTCAATTTGTTTGACGTTTGTTCAGAGATATTCACTTGAGCCGTCGTCAATGATTGACGTCCAAACAGGCCCTTGCTTTCATTGAAATCTCCACGGTTCGTGTAGAATAAACGGATCTCACCGTCTTCTGTAAAGAGGGCGGATCCAGACCATTCCTCTACCTGACCTTTTAACGTTTCGTCATTCGCTTTGTATTTGTCTTCATCGTCGAAGACACGGCCAGCGTTTTTCCAGGCATCGATGGAATCGTCGCCGACTTTTTTATAGAACATGTAGATAAAGGTATCGTTGGCATTTTCCGGATCACCGGCGAGTCCGAAGACGATGTGGTAGCCGTTGTACTCAGCGACTGTGCCGTCAGGATTTTGAAGCGGCCATGTATCCCATACATCCATTTTGATTTCTTTTCCGTTTTCATCAATCTTGGTTGCTGATTCTACATTTTTGATGGATGATTCGTCAAAGGAAGGAACCTTGAATTGGGCGTCTTGCTGCTGTCCGACCATGTTTTTCATGTCCTGGCGGGTGATCTGGGACGTTCCGTACGTTTCTTTGTATCCTTTTTCCGGAGCTTCGTTGGCAGATGCCGATGTGATGATGCCTCCGAACAGAATGGATGCACTTAACGAAACAACGGTTGCTTTAGTGACAAATTGATGATAGTTCATTATGTATTCCTCCTATAAGATGGTATTCCGTATGGCGATTCAAGTTCGCCTTACATTTATCAGTATAGGAGGTGGTGGCCAGAACTGGATATGGCATGTTTTGATATCATTTTCGTCTTAAATTGATAAAGGGGAAGATGGGCTCATACGGGGAATAAAAGTCATGTAAAAAACGACCGCCCATCTGGACGAGTCGTTTAACAGCCAGGCCTAAGAGGAGGATGAAAGACACGCGCCTTCCTTCCAGGCCATGTCAAACTCTTCTAATGCTTCTTGCATTGAGCTTTCTTTATCGATGTAATCCTGCATGATCTCACCCATCTCCCGCTTGCTGCAAGGGGAAAAGGAGGACCAGTTGAAGGTGTCCGTCTCATTGATGAGCTTCAGGGTTTCCTTACCAAGTGGACCGATGTCCTTAACAGGGATGTCCTTGAAAGCCGGGATAAAGTGGAATTCTTCCGTCAAGTATGCCTTGCCTTTTTCGGATGACACCATCCAGTTCAAGAATTTTTTCGCTTCCCGTTTTTCCTCTGGGGAGGATTGAGAGTTGATGACCCAGAACCCGGGGACGCCTGCCAATATCCTGCTCTCTTCACGATCACCAAGAGGCATGGGGAACATGCCGGCGGATATTGTTTTTCCTTCCAATAGCGGCTGGATCCAGTTCCCCTGCAAAATCATGGCGGCCTTTCCTTCTTTAAACTGTTCGAGTTCTGTATAATAATCCGTACTTGTCGGGCGCTTATTTCCGTAACGGACTGTCAGATCGATGAGGGTGAATAGATCCTGGAAAGCAGTGTCTTCACTGAAACTTGCTGAACCATCTTCCAGTCCTTGAGTGAATCCTCTCTCGGACTGGGCCAAGGCAACGCTCACCATATGATGCCCGAGCTTCCAATCCTCATAATAACCGTTGGCGAAAGGCATGATACCCTTTCCTTCCAGCTTGGCTGCCGCTTCTTCAAGCTCCCGGTATGTGGATGGTGGTGAGGTGATGCCGGCACTGGCAAAGAGTTCCCGGTTGTAGACGATTCCGAACCCTTCAATATTCATTGGCATTCCATATACCTTATTATTAAGGGTGATACCCGACAATACATTTTCTGACGCCCTGTCGACCCATGGTTCTTCTGACAAATCCTCTAAGAACCTGCTCCATTCTTTCGCCGCTTCCCGTCCGAGGTTGGTGAAGATATCCGGTCCTCTTCCTGCTGCAAGCTTCGCCGTGATATCGGAGTAATCATCCGCCGCTCCTCCTACCGTTTCCACTTTGATGGCAACTCCTGGGTGCTCACCCTCATATGCGGAAACCATCTGTTCGAACTCACTGGCGATTTCCACCTTGGGATTTCGGATTGTAAGAGTGACCTTATCTTCCTCAGGTTGTGATTCTTTTTTCTTTTCTTGCTCCCCGCCGCAGGCTGTTAGCGTGACAGAAAGGAAGCCGATGATGAATACTTTACGCAGTGTTGGTTTCATTCTGATTCCCCGCTGGATCGGTACTCAAACGGCGTCTTTCCGGTCACTTTTTTAAATAGTTTGGAGAAGTATTTCTCATCTTGATAGCCGAGCATCGTGGCAATGGAGTAAATCGAATCTTCCGTCCCGGCAAGCCACGACTTCGCCTGCCCTACCCGGAGAATTGTCACGAACTTCGACAGATTCATGCCCGTTTCTTTCTTGAACGTCCTTGAAATATGCTCACGGGTGAGGAAAAACATTTTCGACAGCTTTTCTAGAGAAATATCTTCCATATAGTAGGTCTCAACATAAGAGACAATCTCCTTTATCCTCCTCGCCGCCTCCATTTCATCCGGGCGGCGGATCGTCCGGTACTGATTCTGTTCGAGTTGCCGGGATAGTCTTTTGAACACTTCCCTGGTGGATCCCTGGGAATCAAGTTTATCCTGGACGAGGCGGACGGGAACGGTCATGTTCTCACTCAACCACTCTTCTGCATAAAGCCACTGATTCTCCATGGTGAACACGATGCACAGGTTCTCCACCTCAAGATAGGTGAATGCCCTGCCGATTCTCCTGGATCTGAGTTCCTCATCCAGCGCGTCGATATGTATTTCGGGACGATTCTTCCCATAGAAAGAGAGAAGCGTCATGTCCATTTCCTCTTCATCAGGAAGAAGGCTCGCAGCGGCCTCTTCCTCTACGCTCTCACCTGAACAGATGGCGGTGATGATCTGATTACTCCTCAGTTTCAATGCCTCTTCCAAGATTTCTCCCTGCTCGATTCCCTCTGCCGCTTCCACTTTTACTGCCTCGACTACTTTTTCAAGCACTGCCTGAAACGCTTCTTCCTCTATGGGCTTCAGTAAATAATCGAAGCTGTTCAGCTGGATAGCCTTCCTCATGTAGGTATAGTCGTCATATCCTGTGATCAGGATGATCTTACCCTTGAAGGGAAGCTGATTGATTTCTTCTATGAGTTCAATCCCCGACATCTTCGGCATTTTAATATCTGTCAAAACGATATCCGGTTTCTCATGTTGGATGATCCCAAGTGCCTCGACTCCATTTGCCGCCTCCAAGATCTCCGTGATGCCAAGTCTGTCCCATTCCCCAAGCTGACGGAGGACGTTTCTGACATTCCGTTCATCATCCACGATCAATGCTTTCATTTGGTTTCCCCTCCCTAACGGTCTTCCCGGAATGGAAGCGTCATGATGACCCTGAATCCATTCCCTTCCATCCGGTCTATCTTAAACGATGCTTCCTCATTGAAATTCAACTGCAGGCGTTCATAAATGTTCTTCAGCCCGATCCCTGATGTCACAGAACCTTTCTTGTGCAAAGAGGCTTGGAGTCGCTCCAGTTCTTCAACTGTCATGGAGCTCCCTGTATTTTGAACGATGAATGTCATCAGGTCCCCTTCTTTTTTTCCTCGTATGATCAAAGAAGAGTTCTCATATCCTTCTTCATAGCTATGCTTGAAATAATTCTCCACAAGGGGCTGGAGAATCATGCTCGGAATTGATGCGGAAAGGACCTCTTCTTCGACACTTATTTCAGCCTGGACACACTCCCCGAAGCGTTCCTTCTGCAGGGAAAGGTACGCTTCGATATAGGCGAGCTCTTCTTTGACCGTGACCCATTGATCCGCATGGAGGGAATACCTCATCATCTTCGACAGGGAGGTGATGAGCTTGTAAACATCCTTCGCATTGGACCTAAGGGAGACAGCGCCGATCGTCTGAAGGACATTGAAAAGAAAATGTGGATTCACTTGTGACTTAAGGGCACGAAACTGATTGGTACGGCTTTCGATTTCCAGCCTATATTCCCGATCGATATGCTGATTAATCCGATTCATCATTTCGTCCATATGTTCCTCCAGGTGCCCGAGTTCATCCTTCCGGGAAGTGGAGAAGTCGATGTCCAGATTGCCGCCTTCAATGCTCCTTACCTTTTCACTTAAGTGGACGATGGGCTTCGTGATGATATGGGAAATCACCATCACCATGATGACTCCAAGAATCACTACACCGACACCTAATAGAATATTCGAGTACGCCGTCTCATTTACGTCCTTGAACAGGGCATCTTTCGGAATGATCTTCATGAGCTTCCAACCTTCCAACTCTCCTCCAAGGTTCTCTTTCAGAACGAGCTCATCGGGAGACGCTTCTCCTTTGAAGGTCTTCCCTTTCCCACTGGAGTAAATAGTGGTCCCCTTTTCGTCAAGGAGGGCCACCCGCGCGTCCCCCGTATCGGATAAATGCCTGATGATTGAGCCGTACGAATTCACCTCCAGGTCCATCGACAAAAAGCCCAGGAATTCTCCCGTCAGGATATTCTTCACTTTGTGATGAATGGTGAGGACCTTCGTTTTATCCGATTCTGGAATGATAGCCGCATTGGTGGCATTCTCAATCACATGCGGTGCCTCAATCAGATAATTCCCATCTGACTTGTAAAGCTCTTTAAATATGGGGGTATCGAGAAAATCCTGCTGTATCTTCGGCGCACTGAACTTCGAACGATACACTGTCAATGCCTCTTCATCCCGTTTGAAATAAAAGCCCAGCTGTCGGATATCAGGTCGGGAAACAGAAAAAATCTTCATGCTTCTTTCGAAGGAATCCTCTCGATCACCCTCTAGTCCCTGTTCGAACACCTGTAACACGTCGGGATCATTGTAAAGGGCGTAAGGCAGTGAAATGATGTCCCCGAAATACCGTTCCAGCACGGATCCGCTTTCCTTCAATTCTTCCCGGCTCGTCTCAACCTCATGTTCCTCGACACTCGTCTTCGTGTTGCTGTAAATGATGAACACCGACAGAAAATACGGCAGGATGATAAACAGAATCAGCATCCCTAACAGCCTGCTGCGGACACTTCGCATCGGCACCGCCCCCTTTCTTTCTGACAAAAACACTATAATAGTGCCGGAAGACCGTCAATGATCCGGAAGTCGCAAGCAGTGGCTGAATATAGCCCATTTGCATTAGGTTGCACATGGGAAAGACGGTTTATGTTTTTGATGGGATGTGGGTGCAGGCCATTTTAGGACGCAGGGAGCTTCACGTGCGCCCACTACAGACGCGTTGTTGTTCTTTACTATCTCTTCTTTCTCTATAGATCTACTGTCTGTTTTCGCTTCGGTTCCATGGGTGATTCACATTGTTTTGGGCATGGGAAATAGGGGGTCACCATGTTAAGTCAAGACCCTTGAATTATATTATTTTTCTATCTTACATATGTATTGCCCCCCATTCACCCTCACCCTTTATATATTGACTCCATTTAAAACTGGATACCGTTGAACTTATTATCAGAAAATTAACTTTATTTTTTACCAACCCCATCATACAATAAAGGTATCGAAATTAAAGGAGGCTGTTTTCATGAGAAACATTGCGATGGTAACCGTACGAACATATAAGGGTGGAACGCCTTTTTAACGTGACGGTCTTCCCCCTTATATGTGTTTTGTGAACTAACGCATAAAGGGGTATGTTATGACTTTTCCTGTAAAAAAATTTCTTTCGTATTACAAACCGTATCGTTCAATTTTTTTGATTGTGCTGTTCAGTGCTTTGATCACCTCTTCCCTGACTCTCGCTTTTCCACTCCTTGTCCGTTATGTGACGAAGGATGTTCTGGCTGGAAGTCTTTCTACAGCTTTTGAGGATGTCCTTTGGGTCGGCGGTGTGATGGTGGTTCTTGTTGTTGCTCAAAACGTTGGGAATTACATTGTGGATTACAAGGGGCATGAGATCGGGGCACGAATGGAAACCGATATGAGAGGTGAATTGTTCGCTCATCTCCAGAAGCTGTCTTTCCGTTTTTATGATAAAGAGAAGACGGGCCGGTTGATGAGCCGGGTGACGAATGATCTGTTGATGGTATCGGAGCTTTATCATCACGGACCTGAAGATTATGTGAAATATCTGGTTCGTTTTCTTGGCGCATTTGTGATTCTGTTCTGGATCAACGCTCCTTTGACCCTGACTGTTTTTTGTTTCTTTCCGGTTCTTGGGTTCTTCTCCCTTTATTTCAATAAAAAGCTGAATCGGGCGCTGACGGATAATAAAGAGCGGATCGGCGATATCAATGCCCAGGTGGAGGATTCCTTATCCGGCATTCGGGTCGTTCAGTCATTTGCCAATGAATCTCTTGAAATCAGGAAATTCAACGTGGAGAATCAACGTTTTCTAGAGAGCAGGAAAGGAACCTATTGTGCTGAGGCGTACTTCTATAACGGGACGGAAGCATTCATTCAACTGATTACGGTCACCATTGTCGTCTTCGGGTCCCTTCAGATTATGAATGCGTCCCTTGACCTGGCCGACTTGATTACGTTTCTGCTATATATCGGCTTTATGATCGAGCCCATTCAGCGGCTCACTCATATGAGTACTCAATTTCAAGAAGGTGTGACAGGGTTTCAGCGATTCATGGAGATCATGAATATCAAGCCTGACATCGACAATGCCCCTGATGCAAAAACTCTTTCAACCGTCCGGGGACATGTTTCATTGAAGAACATATCATTTCATTATGATTCTGCCTTAGGGCCTGTATTTAAGGAGTTAACTCTTGAAGTCCTTCCAGGGGAATACGTCGCGATCGTCGGACCATCGGGAGTGGGAAAAACGACTCTCAGCTCCCTGATTTCCCGTTTTTATGACGTTTCTGAAGGTGGGATTTTTATAGATGGGGAAAATGTGAAAGACCTGGACTTGAATTCTCTCAGAAGCAATATTGGAATGGTACAGCAGGATGTGTACCTTTTTTCCGGCACCGTCATGGAGAATATCCGCTATGGTCAACCTGAAGCAACCGACGAAGAGGTGATGAAGGCGGCAAAGCAAGCGAACGCCGATGAATTTATTACCCGTTTGCCACAAGGATATCACTCCGAAATCGGTCAGCGCGGCGTCCGGTTATCAGGCGGTCAGAAGCAGAGGCTCAGTATCGCCCGTGTATTTTTGAAGAATCCGCCCATTCTCATTCTTGATGAGGCGACAAGCGCCCTCGACAATGAAAGTGAAAGCATCGTCAAGGAATCCCTGGAGTTACTGGCAAGGGGCAGAACGACGCTCGTCATCGCCCATCGTTTATCGACGATTCGGAACGCAGGAAGAATCGTGGTGTTGTCAGATGGAAGGATTGTTGAGGAAGGGACACATGAAGCGCTACTCGAGCAGAATGGGCATTATTCCAGACTGTATTCGAAGCAGTTTGAGGTTCAGGTGTAAAGGAGAAGGCTCTCATACCGTTTTGGTGTGAGAGCCTTTTTTGATCACCTCACTTCCACCGAAAACACATAACTTCCGTCCCCCTGCTTCCAATGGGACACTAGATGATACACATAGACTCCTTTCTGTTCAGGAGCCAGGATCGTATGATTCTTCATGTTCACGCTTTCCACCTGCTCTTCACCGACCCACTTTTCTGCACCGATCTTTTGAGGTTTCTTTTTAAATGTCACCGTGATCTTCTCACCAGGGGACACGGAGGTTGGTTTCTCTTCCCCTGCCATCGCCACTACACTTGAATACGCTTTATCCACACATCCCCCTGAAAGGAGTCCGTCCCAGCAATAGGAACCTTCTGTTGTCGGGATACTGACTTCTCCTGCTGTTACATTTGGTGTCGGAGGCGCTGTACGGAAAGGTTGAATAATAAATAGAATAATCGCGATCATTGCAATGATATTACTCATTGCCAATGCCTTTCTCATGTTCATCTCCCCTTTTAACATTAGACGTATCCCATAGGAAAAGGGTTACCCTTCAACCCTCTCCCTCTTTACAAGCATCCCCATGGGAACATACGTCACAAAAAACACGACAAGTGCCGCAATTTCGAGATTAATATAATATATGATCCCCGATCCAAAAAAGGACAAGATCGTTTTCGATTCTGTGGGATTTGCCAGGTAGAAAAAGTTCGTATCAAGAAGGATGTTCAGGAAAAAGATCGGTACGGCGAGAAAATTGACCATCAGGAAGCCGGTCCATATGGCTTTCCTTGGGACCCGGTAGCCCTCATATACGATGAAATAAAGGACGGACCACGCAATGGCTGCATGATGGAGGAAGTATTTCAGAAAGCGGTAATGAGGAAATTGATAAGTCATTTCAGGTGTGACCATGCTTAAGATCGGGGGAAGGAATCCGATAAAGAACAGGAGATAAAAGGCATTCTGGTTCTGATTCAAGAATAAATAAATGGCGATGAACGTACTGACGGAACAGAGCTGCAGGGGCAAGTCCCCCAGCTCCCACTGTCCCGTTGACACGAGCCAGATATGCCAGGATACTTCACTCAGCACCAGCATCCAGAATATCGTCCATTTCAGCACCGATTGGTACCTCTTTAGGAAATGCCTGAAGTACACAAGCCAAAATGATATCGCCACAAACATCAAAAGCACCGAGATATGGGGAACAGAAAACAACTCGAACGTCTGCATCTCTGTCACGGAAAACATCATGCCACCCCTATTCGTTTTGAAAAGTGGTTATCATGGATAGTTTATTCAGCACACAGGATGGTTCAGAACGGATTTCAGAAAATGAAAAAGCCCCCTTCAAGAGGGGACATCCATCCTATAACGTAAATGGCGGAATATACCGTCCGTCTACATCCGTAAAGTCGTATACCTTCGCAAGATCTCCTGCCTTCAACGCTCGACCCGTCTTCTCCATCACATTTGAGTCCATCGCGAGCGCCGTGATGGCACGCCCAACATAATAAGGGGTTTCGGACTTCTTCAAGTCCTCAGATTCCTGCCAGTTATCCTCGTCGACTCCCATATGCTGAAGTACAAGCTCAGTCCTCATGAATCCCGGAGATACGGCGATGACCGCAATCCCATCTTCTTTCAGCTCTTCTGAAAGTCCGAACGCCATGCGGACGAGAGAATTTTTTGCCAGGTCATAATAGAACTGTCCTGTGTACTTACCTTCATCCCAGAACGTTGTATGAACAATCAGGGCTTCTTTATTTTTCCGAAGCAGAGGAATGGCAAAGTGATTGGTCGCAAGCTGCGCCCTCACGCCTGCTGTGAACATCGTATCCCAGTTTTCAAGGGATTGTTCCCAGAATGTTCCCGGATTCACACCGATATCATGTGCGCCCCATACGTTATTGATGAGAATATCAAGCTTTCCCTGTTCATCACGGATTTGCCTGATGACCGCTTTCGTTTCGGCATCGACCGTATGATCACAACGTACCGCAATCCCCGTTCCACCGGCTTCATCAATCTGGGCGGCGGTGTCATCGATGGTACCCGGGAAGTTCTGTGTTGCATTTCCCTTCGTACTGCGCCCGGTGACATAAACCGTGGCACCCGCTTTTCCAAGTTCAATGGCGATTGCACGCCCTGCTCCCCGGCTTCCCCCTGTTACGAGTGCTATTTTTCCTGCGAGTGATTTCATCCAACCATTCCTTTCAACATCTAAGATAACCCCATTATACGATTCCATTCTTGACATCCTTTGTCATATTTCATTAAATAAAAGAAAACCCAAGAAAAAGGTGACCTATATGAGAGGCGATCGATTGGTATCCATTCTGTTACTATTACAAACAAACGGCCGGATGACTGCGAAGGAACTGGCGGAGAAATTGGAGGTGTCTGAAAGGACCATCCACCGGGACATGGATGCCCTGAGCGGCACCGGGATTCCTGTAGTGGCGGAACGTGGCCAAAACGGGGGCTGGTCGCTGCTCGAGGATTACCGGACGGATCTGACCGGGTTGAAGGAAGCGGAAATCCGTGCACTATTCGTTTCTCCTTCCCTTCATCTCCTGGAAGATCTCGGACTGACCCGCACGACGGAAGATGCGCGCAATAAGCTCATCGCCTCCCTCCCATCGCTTTACCGGGAAAATGCGAAGGACGTATGGAACCGGATCCACATCGACACGAGCTCCTGGCGAAAGCAGAAAGACAAGACAGCCTCCCTTGAAATGATCAAAGAAGCGATCTTTCAAGAAATCAAACTAGTCATCACCTATGAACGTGCAGATGGAGAAACCGATGACCGCATGGTAGAACCCCTCGGGCTTGTCGCGAAAGGGGATCTCTGGTACCTCGTCGCAGCCAAGGAAAACGGGGATATTCGTAACTACCGGGTCTCCCGTATTCATCATACCGAAACATTGGACGAGTCGTTCCAACGACCACAAGGCTTCGACCTCGCACAGTACTGGTCATCTTCCACCCAATCTTTTATCAAGTCTCTTCCTTCTTTTGAAGTGAAAGTCGAGGCGGCGCCACAAGTGTTATCCAGGCTCACCTTTACGGGACGGTTTGCCCGGGTCCTTGAAGTCGGGGAACGGAGAGGTGCGGAATGGATCCCCGTGACGCTTTCTTTCGATACAGAAGAAGAGGCTAAAGGCTATCTAATGGGGTTCGCCGATCAAGTAAACATCATTGAACCGGTTTTCTCAAGGAGAAGGTCCTGAAAATGGCTGAGGCTACGGTTTCATTTTACCGACGTATGGAATAATTCTTAGTTTTCCTCGATATGTTTTAAAAAACGGTTATCGAGGAGAATCTCCATGAAAAATATCATTTTATTTGCCGATCCGGGTATCGACGATTCTGTGGCCATCATGTACGCCCTCTTGAATCCGGACATACACGTACTCGGTATCGTATCCAGTTACGGAAATGTCGAAAAGAAGCAGGCCACCGATAACATCGCCTATCTGCTCAAGCTTGCCGGCAGGACGGATATCCCGATCATCGGTGGTTCAAACAGTCCATCTTCCGGGAAAATCCCGACCTACTATCCTGAAATCCATGGAAAGGAAGGTTTGGGACCGATCAGGCCACCAGAAAACTTCTCCGGTGAACTCACCAACTTTTCTAAACTTTACACCATCATTGAAGAGAATCAGGACGTCACAATCGTCGACGTCGGAAGGAATACGTCACTCGCTTCCCTTTACCTGTTAGGCGAAGACATAGCTGAAAAAGTAAACGAATTTTATATTATGGGAGGAGCCTTTCTCGTACCTGGTAATGTGACTTCATCAGCCGAAGCCAACTTTTACGGAGATCCCATCGCATCAGAACTCGTAGTCAAGAATCTCGACAATCTGTACATCGCCCCTTTAAACGTCACCAACAAGGCGATCGTCACCCTCGAACACATCAAAGTCATCCAGGAGATGAACGGTAACCCCCTCATTGAAATCCTTGATGAGGTCATGACTTACTATATCGATGCCTATAAGAAACTCATCCCCGGCATAAACGGCGCCCCACTCCACGATGTCGTCACCCTCTCCCTGATGGTAAATCCGGAGATGGGGAAAACGATCAGAAGGGACGTCGAAGTACTGGCCACAGGCTCCGGGCAAGGTACATCCATCGCTGATTTCAGGGTCAGTTCCAAACCGGCTGAAAAGAATATCAACATTTATCTGGAGATCGACTACCAGATGTTCGTGAAGGATTTCATAGAGGTCATGACCAGAAAAAGATAACTTGTTGAAAAAAAGAAGGGACCGGCTTGTTTTCACTGCCCATCCCTTCTCATCCTACTGACTCTTTTCCCCAATCGCGATTAACTCCTGAAGGAACACGTCAATTTCCCCCACCAGCACGCCTCCATGACCTGTACACAGTACATCCGCGTTATATTCCTTCATGATTCTCAGGCCGTCCAGGAATACAGGCAGGTCCGCAACACCGCCACCCTGAAGATACTCGACCCAGGCATGTCTCAGATCATCGCCTTTTGAAACAAGCCCTCCATCTGACAGAGGATCTCCAAAGAAACAGAGAAAATCTCCCGTGAACAGTGTTTTGGTCGGTCGATGAAAGAAAATGACTGAACCCGGGGAATGATAGCCGACTCTCGTATAGTCGTAATCCCCTATGGTCCCTCTATCCACGAGCTCCCCGCTTATGGAAGAACCAGGCGGCAGCGTCTCGTCAGCATGAATGACCTTCCTTGCCTTCGTAAATAACGTCTCCCCTCCCACATGATCCTCATGACCATGGGTGACGAGCATCAGCTTTACATCGTCTGCCGTTTTCCCAATTTTATGTAAGGCGTGCTGGAGAAACACCAAGTGACCCTCTTTACACGAATCAACCACAGTCAATTCAGCTTCTTCCTCGATAAAGTACGCATTCGTATAAGTATTCCATTCAGCATCCCATATCGCCAGCACATATATTTGACCATTCACCTGTTCCAGTTGATAATCCACTTTCACGTCCCCCTCCTAATTTCCACTTGAATCCATTCCACAAACAGGGGGCATTCTCCTTTTCATCACGGAAAATTAGTAGATAAAACCTTCAATGGACACTAGGATCAATAAAAGAGAAACAGCAAAAAGCAGATAGCTTCGATACGATTTCCGGTTCTTCTGTCGTTCTTCCGCTCCCATCACGACCATCATGATTGCCAAACCTGCCATCGTAAAAGGAATGATGCTATTATTATTTGAAATTAGCCCATAGAGTGATAGTGCCAGAACAATAACAGCACTCGTAATTCTAACTTTTTTAAGCACGATAGATTCCTCATTTCTCCTTATGTAACCAAAAAGGGGGCTGACCCCGATTCAGGTCAGACACCCCATCCTCTATTTCGCGTCCTTATCCGGCTGGTGAATCCCGAACACATTTCCTTCTGTGTCTACGTAATATCCTTGCCACGCCATTCCCGGCAGAGCATACTTCGGCATGGCCACTTTGCCGCCGTGTTCAAGGATGAGCTTCTCGGTTTCATCATAATTTCCGACGCCCATCGTACACGAATATCCGTTCATCGGCTGATTCGGCTGAGGTGGAGGACTTTGACGCTGCATCAGTGCACCATTGATCCCCATCTCATTCTCATCCCCTGTCACAGCCCCCACATAAGGCATTCCGGCGTATTCGCTCCAGTCCTCGAACTTCCAGCCGAATACTTCCCCGTAAAACGTCTTTGCACGTTCCATATCATCCACATGCACTTCGAAATGTACCATTCTTCCCATTGTTCATACCTCCTATTTACTGTCTTTCATTATAATGATTTCGATGTTAAAAGGAGAAAACCTTTTTTTATATTTTTAAACATACGGTTCATTCTAGTAGACTTGCTTTCTGACACATGAAATCACAGGAGATTAACAAAAACAAACAGAAATAAATCGACGAATAAGAAACCTTTATGATCCAATCCCTCTACCATGACGTATTCTTCATATAAATCATTTGTGAGGAAATTCAAAAGTTTCTATGTCGTTTATGTTACACTTCAACATTTCTTCACTTTTTTCCACACATAATCTATTGAACTAAGGTTGGCGCTTATCTATTATGAATCTAATAAACAAAGCAGAAAGGATGATCACATGCTGCCGATCGATCGACAACAACAAATTTTAACCTGGATAAAAGAAGAAGGAACACTGCGTGTATCAGACATAAGCTCCCGCCTAGAGGTGTCGGAAATGACAGTCTACCGGGACCTGAAGCCATTGATGGAAGCGAACAAAGTCCACAAGACTTCAAACGGCATTTCTGCCATGGAACCCGAGGGTATCCCATCTGACTCCTGTGTATATTGCCTGAAACCGACCACTTCAAGAAGATCGGTTCAACTCATCAAGAAGGATCACACCATCGAACAAACCTGCTGTCCGCACTGTGGATTACTTCGTTATGAAGACATCAAGGAGGATGTGATGCAGATCCTGTGCCGTGACTTCCTGACGGATATGACGATCAGCGGAAAAACCGCCACATACCTGATTGATGCGGACCTGAACCTGAACTGCTGTCAGCCACAGGTCATTTCCTTTGAATCGAGGAAGCAGGCCGAACAATTCCAGACCGGATTCGGGGGTAAAATTTGCACGCTTCCACAAGCCATCACGGCGATTTCAAATGACATGCAAGGATCGGGCTGTTGCCACGACTAGGAAAAGAGGAAAATACGATGGATAAAAAATCATATCAAACGATTTGGAGATGGCATTTCTATGCGGGCCTCATCATTGCCCCGTTTCTACTGATCCTCGCTGTGACGGGATCGATTTACCTGTTCAAGCCCCAGATCGAACAGAATCTCTATCAAAAGTATTACGAAGTCAATCCAGAAGGGGAGAAACTTCAAGCCACTGAACTCATCGATAAAGTGAAAACGCTTCACCCCGATGCACAGATCACAAGCTTTCGTCCCGGGGAAAGCGCCGACCGCTCCAGTGAAATCGGCATCAGTACAGAAGACGGCTCTGCCACTGTCTTCTTGAACCCCTACACAGGAAAGTCACTGGGTGAATTGAAGCCCGAGGACCGGATCATGAATAAAGTCGAAGAAATTCACGGGGAGCTGATGGCAGGTACCCTCGGCGACCGCATTGTCGAACTTGTTGCCTGCTGGGCCATTGTCCTGATTGTCACGGGATTATTCCTATGGTTTCCTCGTAAGAAAGACAAGCTCTCGGGTGTGTTCCTGCCCCGCTTGAATAAAGGAAAGAAGATCTTCAGAAGGGATCTTCACGCTGTCCCTGCGTTCTGGGTCACAGCGGGAATGCTGTTCCTGATCATGACGGGACTTCCCTGGTCCGGATTCTGGGGAACCAATTTCCAGAACCTCATGACAAACGCAGGAGCCGGTTATCCTCCATCCATCTGGACAGGGGAAGCACCTCAATCCGTCGTGAAAACAAAGGAAATCGCTGACGTCCCCTGGGCTGCTGAGAATTTGGAAGTTCCCGTATCAGCCCTTGAAGGGTACACACCATTATCTATGAATGATGTTGTATCGATTGCCAAACGAGAAGGAATCGATCCAAGTTACACTGTATACATCCCTCAGGATGATAAAGGCGTCTATACTCTATCTGCTTTCCCGGCCAAAGCACAAAATGAAGTCACGATGCACCTTGATCAGTATACAGGAGCCGTCCTTGCTGATTACCGTTTCGATAACTACGGGCTCGGTGGGAAAATCGTCGCCATGGGGATCACCCTTCACACAGGCACACAGTTCGGATTCATTAATCAGCTGTTCAGCCTGCTCATCTGCCTTGGCATTATGTTAGTCGCCCTCAGCGGATTCTATCTGTGGCTGAAACGGAAACCAAAAAAAGAAATGGGAGCACCAAAATCACCGGGCATCCTGAAGATGAAGTACTTCCTGCTTGTCATGATTGCACTCGGGATCCTGTTCCCACTCGTTGGGGCTTCCCTGATTGTCATCCTGCTTCTTGACCGGTTATTGATCAAAAAAATCCCTGCCACGAAAAAATTCTTCGGTGCGGCTTAAGAAAGGACGATCCGATGTGAAAACAACCTTTAACTATTTGAGTATCCTTTTCCTGTGCACGCTACTTGGTGCCTGCGCCCCGAAAGAAGATGCAGCAGAATTGTACCAGCAGGAATCTCCCCTTCAGGCTGATATGACGATGCCGGACGATTTTTCCGAAAGCGGTGACCCGATCAAGATCGAGCTCACACAAGACGGCAAAACAGTGGATGATGCCGACCTTGTTCATGTGGAAATCTGGAAAGGCGACGGATCCTTCCATGATGGAATGGAAGAAGCCGAGAATGCTGGAGACGGTATTTACACATTCAATAAGAACCTGACGGAAGACGGACTCTACTACATCAAAGTCCACGCAGGAAACAACGGATCCACCATCATGCCGACACTGCCTTTTGCCGTCGGAGAACTATCCAAAGCTGATATCGAAGCCTTGAATGACCACGCTCCTGTTGAGAGTGGAAATCACAGTCAGCACCACTAACGTCCACAGATCGAAAGCCCATGCAGCTTTCGATCTTTTTTTGACTGAATAAGAGATGTCTAGTTTGCTATAATGGTCATAAAAAGGGGATGTTGATTCAATGATAATCAGAGAGACCGACGATTCTTTCATCATGATCAAGCAGCACGACCACGCCTTTGTATCCGGCGAAACGATCAAACATATCAATCGTAATCTATTAATATCCGATCAGTTTTTCGATGACTTCGTATACGCATCCCATCAGCACGACCGGAGCTGGATTGGCCTTGACGACACACCGATTTGGAACGACGGGAAGCAGATTCCCTTCACCTTCTCAGACTATCCCCTCCTCCCAAAACTTGCATTCTATCAAATCGGGCTGAATGAAATCGAAGAGGTCAACCTCTATGCGGCCCTCCTATGCAGCCTTCATTTCTGTTCATTCTTCGATAAATCGAAGGATCCCGACTGCCTGCAATTTTTACGGGATGAAGCAAACAGGCAACAGAAAATCCGGAACCATCTGCCAAAAATCGATGAAGAACTGCTCACCCAGCACTTTCAGCTCCTTCAACTTTCAGACAATCTATCACTCTACTTTTGCTTGAACGAGCCAGGTGTCGAGAAAGAAAACGAGCATCTGTGGTTCAAAGACGGATTTAAGAATACGGAAGGTTTCCATTCTGGTAACCAAAGGCTTAAAACCAGATGGGTGAATGAGCATGAGGTGACGTTTGATGATTTTCCTTTTGAAACGGATTTTCAAGTAACGCTGCCTTATAAAAAAGTGGATAAGAGGGCGATCCGGAAGATGGGCATCGCAGAAGCTTATGAAGAGAGTCAGTTGGAGAAACATACGATACTCATCAGAAAGTAAAGAAGACCCTGCGATCAGGGTCTTCACTCGTTATCAAGAAGAAACCGATGCCTTCATTTCGACTTCCTGCACCGCTTTCGCTTCCAATGTTTTCATGATCAGATGATACATGAAAGTTCCAGTCATACCGAGTATCAACAGAATGCCTCCCATCATCATTGGACTCACCCATTCCCCTACGATGATGAGCAGGGATGCGATGATCATGGCACCATAGAAGGTCAGGCTGTAAAAGGCCATATACGTACTGCGGGCGTTGGACGGAGCCAGGTCCCCGATCATCGCCTGCTTGATCGGCACATACATGAGCTCCCCGAACGTCCCGACAAAGCCCAGGATAAAAAGGAATAAAATATTGTTTGTAAAGGCAAAAGCGCTGAAACAAAGGGTAAAGATGAACATCCCCATCACAAGCGTCCAGCGGTCACTCCACTTTTTAAAAAGAAATAGTACGACAGCGGATAAGAGCACGACGATAATTGTATTTTCCGTCCGCAGAAATCCAAGCATACGCGTCCCATCAAGTGTAAAGTCAATGCCGAACAGAGAAGCCTGCTGCTCGGGAATATCCCTCTCAAGGCGGATTCCGACGTAATTAGTCAACGATTGCTCCAGGGTGAAAATGAAGACGGCCCCGATGATATACATCATGAATAATTTATCTTTCAATACGGTTGAATAGCTTTGAACCATCTTGTTGGATGAAGAAGTGGTTTCAGTGGCGGCAGGTTCCGGTGTGTAGGTTTCTGAAATGAAGAAAATCGTGATCAGGACCGACAGGAGTGTGATCCCTGAAATCCCGAGGAATAATTCAAACAGGTACGTTTTAAATAGAAAGGCGCCGATGATGCCTCCGATCGCGGTGGCGAGATTCCCAAGCCAGTAGCTGACGGTGAAAACGAGCTTCCGTGAATCGGAATCGGTCACATCGATGATCATCGCCTGAGCTGCAGGCTGAAACATTCCGCCGGCAAACATGTTAAGAACGAAGAACGCCGCTGTGACATACGGCAGGTCGAACCACGGTGAATTGCACAAGGCAATGAAGAAAAACGTCATCATGATTCCGAGTTCGCCCAGAATCATAATCTTCCGGCGACCGATCTTATCTGAGATATGCCCTCCGATAAACCCACCGATGATCCCGCTGATGACGATCAGGACAAGAATGATCCCCGTTTGGGTGGCACCGATCTTCTGGGCGAAATAGATGGCCATGAACGGGATGACCGCCATGGTGACAAGTCCCCCGAGGAACTGCATGGCAAGCCGAAGTTTCAGGTTCGGATGAATATCGCGTATTCGCATCACACATCCCACCCTTCCGTCACAGGACCGAATAACCGCAGGGCCTGTATTTTCATATTGCTCCAAATCAGATTTGTATGGTCATCGATGAAGGTCAGTCGCAACCCGTTCAATAAGGAAATATACGATTGTGCCATCAGCACCGGTGACCCTTCATAGAAGCATCCCTCCTTCTGCCCTCTTTCAATGACAGGATGAATGCGTTCTGCAAACACATCGACAAAGGCACTTAGTTCTGCGAACAAGACGGGATACCGGTCCGGCCTCGCCAATACCTGCTGGGACAGACGCAGGAAATCCTTTTTCCTTGCAAATACATCCAGCTGGCAGTCGATCATGTTTCTGACCATCTCCATCGGTGTCCCCCTGTACCGTTCCTCTATCTCACTAAAATATGGCTTGATCTCCTCCAACGGCTCAAGGATCGCCGCTTCAAAGAGGACCTCTTTTGTGGCAAAGTATGTGAAGACGGATCCGAAGCTGACCCCTGCCTCCTTGGCAATGGCCGAGATGGTCGTTTCGGCAAATCCATTTTCGCTGTATGTTTTGACGGCCGCCCCCAGGATCGCCGCTCTCTTTTTCATCATCTTTTCCTCTCGTGACATGTTGTTCCCCCTCCTTTTTTAAAAATGATTGATTAATCAATTTTTATTTTACTGTTAGATATTTCCAAGGTCAACGATTATTTTTCGACAAAAAAATCCGCCTCCTGATGTGTGCCAACAACAGAAAGCGGACCTATTTTATTCATCAAATGCCCCGTTCATTCGGACCAGCAGCTCCCCGAACATTTTCTTCTCCTCACCGGACCACCCTTCAAGCAGACCCACATACCATTCGAGCCTCATGCGGCTGTCGAGGGCAAGCTTTTCCTTCCCCATTTCGGTAAGGTCAAATAAGCTTACGCGTCCATCCTTCGGGTCTGAAAAGCGCTGGATGAGCCCCTTCGATTCAAGGGCAGCTGCTTGTCTTGACAATGTCGAAATATCAAGCAGGAACGCTTCGGCAAGCTCTTTCAACCGTGACGGTCCTTGTTCATCCAGCTGCCTCATCAACAGGTAGGCCGACCGCTCCAATATCCCGATTTTCCGCTCGGATTGATCCCGGAAGACCGCTTTTCTGATTAGGCTGGTCAATTCATATTCAATCCTTTCAACTGCGTTCTCTTTGGACATAGATATCCCTCCTATTTACGTCAATCAACCTAGCAGATTCATTGACAACGATTCAAGTACTTGTATAATACAAGTATATAGTTGTATGGTACAAGTAATCCCAGGAAAAGTAAAGCGTTTTCATTGAAAGGTGGGAAAAGGGACTTCCTGTCGGGAGGTCCTGTGTTATGAAAATCATTCGAATTATCATCCAAATCGGCATTCTTTATGCCTTTTCATTTATAGGCGGAGCCGTAGAGCATCTCCTCCACCTCCCGATACCCGGAAGCATCATCGGCTTGATCCTGCTCCTTGCTTGCCTGTCGTTGAAAATGGTTCCCGTGATCATCGTAGAGGATGGTGCAAGCTTTTTACTTGCGATCCTTCCCTTATTATTTATCCCTGCCATGACAGGGGTCATGAACTACCCCACCCTTTTATCAGGGACAGGTGCCTTACTCTTTCTCATTGTCGTCGTGAGCACCGTCGTCACAATGGCCGTATCCGGTTTTGCCAGTCAGCACTTAGAAAAACGATCTGAAAGAAGGGAACAAGCATGCAAGCACTGATCGCACTCCTGATCATTACCCTCACCGCCGTCCTTTATTTTGCCATGGTGAAGGTGTATCAGCGTTTCTCGTACCCTGTATTGATCCCGGTCCTGACGACTACGATTGTGATCGTCGGACTGCTGATCTCTATGCATATTCCGTATGAGGAGTACATGATCGGCGGGAAATGGATCCATTCCCTGCTTGGACCCGCCGTCGTCGCCCTTGCGTATCCCCTGTATAAGCAGCGGAAGATTCTGATGAAGTATCGCTTCCCGATCATCGGAGGCGTCTTCGCTGGACTACTGACCGGAATGGTGAGCGGACTCCTGTTTGCACGGGTTCTCGGCATCGATCATGAGTTGATCCTTTCCATCGTTCCGAAATCGATCACGACACCCGTCGCCATCCAGATTGCCTCAGGTCTCGGTGGCGTCCCGGCCATGACCGTCGTTTTCGTCATGATCGCCGGTTTCTCAGGCGTCATCCTCGGGCCGATGATCCTGAAAATGGTCCGCATCCATAGCTCACTCGGACGCGGGATCGCCTTAGGCAGCGCATCCCACGCCCTAGGTACGTCGAAAGCAATGGAATATGGGGAATTGACCGTATCCATGAGTTCCGTGTCCATGACACTGAGTGCTCTGTTAGGTTCGGTGTTTGGGCCGATTGTGGTGTGGGTGTTTCAGGTGTAATTGTGTAGTGACCTTGCAAAAATACAGGGATAAGTACTTCCAATCGTTTAAAAGGACCCGTTCACACCGGGTCTTTTTCTATTTTCCCGTTTACAGCACACCAGATACGAACAGAATGATACCAAGTATTCAACATTGAAAGGAACAAATGATATGTCGAAAAACAAGATTGGCTATACCCTTTTAATCGTCATGATCCTTGTATTCATTCTATCCTATTTCGCCATTAATCCCATCGGGGGCAAAGATCGAGAGGGTGACGCCGGCACCCTGATCTCAGACATGACCATTGATGAAAAAATCGGCCAGATGCTCGTAGCCGGCGTCAATGGAACCCAAATGGATGAGCCCACAAAGAATCTGATCCAGAAGCACAAGGTCGGCGGATTCATCTTCTTCTCGGACCATTTAAAGAGCCCGGAGCAAACCGTCCGATTTCTGAATCAATTGAAAGAAGCAAACGCCGATAACCCTCTTCCACTCTTGTTGAGCGTCGATGAGGAAGGCGGAAATGTGACGCGACTCCCCGGAGGACTCGCGCACTTCCCTACCAATCAAAAAATCGGGAACGCGAACGACCCCGACGTTTCCTATGAGGTCGGCACCATTCTCGCCAAAGGACTGAAAGATTTCGGGTTTAACTTGGACTTCGCACCTGTCCTTGACGTAAACAGCAATCCGGATAACCCGATCATCGGCGACCGCTCTTTCAGCCCGGATCCTGATATCGTCAGCGAGCTGGGGATCCAGACGATGAAAGGGATTCAATCCCAGAATATCCTGTCATCGATCAAACACTTCCCTGGTCACGGCGACACCTCCGTCGATTCACATCTGGCGCTTCCCGTAGTCAACAAGAGCCTGGAAGAACTCGAGTCCCTGGAGTTGATTCCATTCAAGCGTGCCATCGATGATGGAGCCGACCTCATCATGGTCGCACACATCCTGCTTCCCGAACTCGATGACACCTATCCTTCATCACTCTCTGAGGCCATCGTGACGGATCTTTTACGAAAGAAGCTGAACTACAAGGGGGTTGTCATCACTGATGATATGACCATGAAAGCCGTGGCGGACAACTACGGAATGGGAGAAGCTGCGGTGCAATCCGTCAAAGCCGGCAGCGACCTGATCCTCATCGCCCATGATGCTCGTAAAGCCATAGCAGCTATGGAAGCACTGAAATCGGCTGTGAAAAATGGAGAAATCTCGGAGGAGAGAATTGATGAAAGCGTAAAAAGAATCATCAATCTCAAACAAAAGTACCATCTGAAAGATACCCAAACGGGAGAAGTCGACCTGACGGAACTAAATCAAGCGATCAAATCCGTCAATTCGAAAATGTCACCCTAATCAAAAGCGGATCTCTCTTCGTGAGAAATCCGCTTTTTTTAAGACAACGGTCTTTCAAATATGATTTCATAATCCGTTGGTTTTCCGTGGCCGTTGTACTTTAGCGGAAGCACCTGAACGAGCCGCCATCCGTCAGCGGCATACTCCTCGATGATCTCCCTATGCTTCGGCTCGGAGAAAAATCCGCCAAGACTGGTTTGGACGTATGTGTATTCGTACATGATTGCACCTCCGTGGGGTTTTCTTACCTTACGTATTCATGGCAGAGATGGTTTCAACTTTTTCTTCGGAATGAAGTTTTATCAGCTTTTCAACCGCCTTGATAAGCACCTGTGGTTCATCCCTTTGAATATAATGAGCGCTATTCTTGGCAAGGACAACTTCGCCCTTAGAAGAAATCAACGCCATCTCCCTCTGCATGTCATTCCACAATTCCTGGGATGCTTCTGAATAATGATCTTTTTTACCAGCGGAAAGTACTATGACCGGCATACTTAAAGTCTCCTCATATTCTTTTAACTGCCCCAGGCTTTCCATAAATTCTTCGTAGCTGCCTTCTCGCACGAATTGCTTGCGATATGCTTCCTGGAAATCACTCGTCATCGTAGGGAGGAAGCGTTCCCTATATTCCACCGGAGTTGAGTCAACCAGCACCAAACCTGCGACTTCTTCAGGATATTCATGAGCGAATACACTCACATTCACTCCTCCGAAAGAGTGTCCAACAAATAGGTATGGAGGTTTGACGTCCAGGGTGCTTAGAAGTTCCTTCAGCTCTTTTACCATCTCGCGGCTCGTCCTCCGATTCGGACTCTTCCCGCTTCTTCCAAGCCCGGCACGATCGTATACCAGTACTTCCGTTATTTCTGATAGTTCTCCAATCACTGAATCCCAGGCCTTTGAATAATCACCGTAGCCTGCATCCATCACCAGAGTGGGTTTATTGTTTTTCTTACCGATTAGTTTGGCGTATAGTTTGAAGTTATTAATCGGTACCAACATTTCTCTATTCATGTACGGAAGTCCCCTTTTTGCTCTTCACATTTTTTATATTCTGAAAGTATACTTCTGGAGAAGCCCAATTTTTATAAAGAGGAGGGATTTCAGCACTTTCTTTATGTTTAACGGATAAAAGATGTGTCAAATAAAGAATCATTGTATCAATGTCATCTTTCGTCCCAATATCGCCATGTCCCGGAATGACTGTTTCAATATCCAACTTCTTTACTTCTCGTAAAATATCCATCCATTTTCTTGGATCGGTTTCATCAAAGAATGTCGGGTGACATTGAACAAATACCAAGTCCCCCATAAAGATCACTTTCTCTTCCGGAAGGTAAAGGATGCTATCACAAAAGGAGTGTCCACCTCCCAACGTAAATAGTTTCGCGCTTCTAGTTGTTCCCTGTATAGCCTTCTCTTCCCTAAATGTTTCATTGGGCAGCGTCAACTCAAGATCAGGTAAGGACCGTTTCATTTCATGTAGAAAGCTCACTTGATCTTGAAGGGTTGCTTCCCCGGATTCATCAAGCTGCTTTTCGAGAGATTCTATATATTGAGTGAGTCCATCGATGTCCGCTTTCTGTTTCTCTATTCTGGAAGGGTGGATTTCCTTCATTTTTTCTAAGGTGGCCTCGCTTGAAAGAATAGAAATGTCCTTAAACGTTTGATTGCCTCGGACATGATCTCCGTGATAATGGCTATTTACAACCCACGTGACACTCTGATTCGTGATTCTTTCGACAGCATCTCTCATCCCTTTTGACGCCTGCTGCGTGTTAAACGTATCAAACACGATTACTCCGTCACCTAAATCAACAAATCCGGCATTTGCAACTGCACCGCCACCTGGTTTTGAAATTGCGGCATAGATGCCGTTTTTGACCTCTAAAAGTGTAAAGTGTATGTTATTAAACTCATTTTTCATCCTCTTCCCCCTTAGTGCAAGATGTTAATAACTAAATTTATTTTTTCTATCCATTCCTTCAGTTTTCACCCGCTCAATCTCTTCAATCTTCCACTCTATAATTTCGCGAATCCTCTTTTCGGACAGATGTCCCTGAAAATACTTCTCCACTTCCCAGGCAAGCATCATCGTCAAATGGTCTATGTATAGGTAGCTCAGATCACTCCTAAAATCGTTATCATCCAAATAGATTCCGCGTTCCCTCATGTATTGTAGATAGAATTCTGGGACGTATGAAATCAGTTCTTCGTCGTATATATCCTGCATCAAGATCGTCACGTCCCTTAAGGGAGACCCGATGGCTGCCCATTCCCAATCGATGAGCCAGACTTCATTATCCTTATAAAAGACATTTTCCAGATGGGGGTCCCCATGGGTTATGACGGATCGACATTTCGTTTGATAATGAGGGATATCTAGTCGCTCATACACTTCCTGGATTGTTCTCTTCCATTGTGGACTGGCCCACGATTTTCTTGAGCCCAACTTGCCCAGCTGATCTAAGCACCAATCCTTCCATTCAGCGTTTAACTGGTGGACAGGAAGCTTGTCCTGACCGGTATCCATACCATGAAGAGAAGCCAATACTTTTAAAATATCACTGATCAGAATTTTCTTTTCAGCTATAGGCAATGCTTCATACCTGGCTTTAACTGGATACCCCAAATCCCACATCAGCATCGCTTGTGGAGAAGTCTCCCATACATTCACGACTCTACTAAAAGGCGTCATTATTTCTTCTATATTCTTATAAATCTCTACTTCCTGATCCCGTCCCTCAGCAAATTCCTTGTAGATGTAGTGCTCTCTCGTATTCTCATTATCACTTAGAGCTTCGACTTTATAAATGTTTCCCGCATGGGCGCCACCGATTTCCTCTATGCTCAGAATCTCCAGGTTCATTTTACTCAACCTGCTTTCCAAATCCTTCACTCGCATCCCCCTTTCCCAAAGTCCTTATATTGTAATTATTTCAAATTACTGGTACAAACACAAATAAAGACGGCATCTGTTTGAGCCGCCTACTGTTCTTCCCTGTTCTGCTTATCTAACTTACTATTAATCTCATGCAATAGGTACAACCCTCTCACCAGACAACCCGCGATGATTCCAAACCCGATGACAAGGCCAAATATGTGTAATGGAATCAAAAAGAATCCGATGATGGAGGCTGTCACAATTAGAAATAATAAGAACAAACCTTTCCCTCCAGCTACTTAATCGCTTCCTTCATTTTTTCATAATAAGTATCCCAGTCTTTGTCTCCATTCTCAATGAGCATGTGCCTAACCGGCAACCCCTCAAGAATCCGCAACTCTAAATCCCTGCGCATCTCCAAAAACTCCACAAGCCCTTTATACCCCTTCAACTCATTTTCTTTTCCATACCCTTGATTCATATGATAATCCATGAAGAACTCACGCCATTCCTGACTTCGCTCTTCATATACATGGTTGAAGGATTGCTCCAGGTTTTCCTGATGAAAATAAACCAGCAGAGGATTCAATGGTGCAATCAACGAACTGATTTTCTTTAAATGGTTCTCGAGCCTCTCTGGTTCAGCATTATGCATGGCGATGAACTTGGTAAAGGGATTTTGCAGGAAACAGCATTCGAATATGTACACGTCATCCCCAAATACCGTCTCTTCTACGAATTCCTTCCAATAGTTATAGGAGATGTCTTCGAACGTATCCAGATCTAGTTCGTAAACATCATACGAAGCCAGGTGTTCAACAAGAGAAGGATCCATATCAAGAAAATTGCGATATGAAATAAAATAGTGATCGCCTTTCTTCTCGGCATACTCTTTGATACTCTCCCGACGGGCAGGAAATTTTTCAAGTATGGCGTTAAACTGTCCCTCATTTAAACAAGCAGTCGATTCATAATCAGCAGGATGGCTGGTGTCCCCTTCTTGAAAGAGCTTAACCTTGACCCCTTCTTTCTCCAAATGCTCCTTAATAAAATGGGCCGTGGTCGATTTGCCTGACCCCGGTATCCCTTCAACGATAATAAGATTCGATTTCAAACTTTCTCCCCTTTTCCTTCTTACCTGTTTTTTCCCTTCCATTCTTCCAACAATTCTACAACCCGTTCATTCGATTTATTCATTTTCCTCATCTGTACTTCAATGGAGAAGAGGGTGATGAGTGCTAGAATTCCAATTACGATCATGATGCATTTCTCCTTAAAACAATATTTCTATAAAAAAACACCCTGCGAACATCCACAGGGCATTCCTTCTTATTCACTTAACTATACGCTACCTCTTTATCCCTCAAACCCAACGCCTTCGCAGTCGACGTATGAATTTCCCTGAATAGTTCAGGATTCTCTCCTAAAGCCACTCCATAGGATGGGATCATTTCCTTGATCTTCGGCTCCCACTCTTTCATGTGCTGCGGGAAGCATTTATCCAATACTTCAAGCATGACGTGAACCGCTGTAGAGGCACCTGGTGAAGCACCCAGCAATGCAGCGACGGATCCATCTGCAGCGCTGACCACTTCCGTACCGAACTGGAGGGTTCCTTTGCCTGCCTCGGTGTCCTTGATGACCTGCACACGCTGGCCGGCTACGACGATGTCCCAGTCTTCGCTCTTGGCGTTCGGGATGAATTCGCGTAATTCTTCCATGCGTTTTTCATTCGACAGGAGAACCTGCTGGATCAGATACTTGGTCAATCCCATTTCCTTTACGCCTGCAGCAAGCATGGTGAAAAGGTTATTCGGTTTGACTGATGTGATCAAGTCCATATTCGATCCCGTCTTCAGGAACTTTGGTGAGAATCCGGCAAATGGTCCGAACAGAAGGGATTTCTTGTTATCGATGTAACGGGTGTCAAGATGCGGAACCGACATCGGAGGAGCTCCAACCTTGGCTTTTCCGTACACTTTCCCGTGATGTTTTTCGATGACTTCAGGGTTATTACACACCATGAAGAGTCCCGATACCGGGAATCCGCCGATCTGCTTCGACTCAGGGATGCCAGTTTTCTGAAGTAACGGAAGACTTCCGCCACCGCCGCCGATGAAGACGAACTTCGCCGTATGATATTCCATTTTGATTCCGTCCATATCATGGACCTTTACTTCCCATGAACCGTCGGATTTGCGTTTGATATCTTCCACACTGTGGTTGTAGTTGATCTCTACGCCTTTATCATTCAAATGGTCGAACAATTTGCGGGTCAATGCCCCGAAGTTGACGTCCGTCCCAGAATCAATCTTCGTCGCTGCAATCGGTTCATCCGATTCACGGCCATCCATGATCAGCGGAATCCATTCCATTAATTTATCCGGATCATCGGAGAATTCCATGCCTTCAAACAACGGACTAGCTGACAGCGCTTCCAAACGCTTTTTCAGAAACTCCACATTTTCTTCACCTTGAACCATGCTCATATGCGGGATCGGCATGATGAATTCCTGTGGTTGACCAATGAGATTGCGGTTGACGAGATAAGACCAGAATTGTCTTGAAAGTTGGAACTGTTCATTAACTTTGATTGCTTTCGTAATGTCTATAGATCCATCAGGCTTTTCGGATGTATAGTTGAGCTCGCATAGTGCAGAATGTCCGGTTCCGGCATTATTCCATTCGTTTGAGCTTTCTTCCCCAGGCTTCGCGAGCTTTTCAAACACTGTGATTTCCCATTCCGGCGCCAACTCTTTCAGGATCACCCCTAAAGTCGCACTCATGACACCAGCACCAATTAAGATAACATCTGTTTTCTTCTGTAAGCTGCTCATTATAACCTTCCTCATCCACTATATTTGCAGGCGCTTTCAATCCAGCACCTTCATGTGTCTAAAAAAAACCATACCATCTTCTATTATAATGATTCATAGGGTAAAATATCTAGTATTATCTGATTATTATAAACTATTTTATGAAAAAACAAAAGTGAAAATAGTGTCATGAACGCTTGATGATACAGGTTTGAAAGTACCCAGACCTTCTCTGAACCCTTATATGTCAAAGAGAAACCCGACAACTTCAGTAGAGATTCTGATTAGTTTTTCAGAAAAATATTTTTTCCTTTAAATTGAACTAAAATTCAGAGTATTTAGCCTGTTTTTGTCTTGAACTCGTCTTTCATTCAAAAGACAGCCCGCTCTATATTAGAACGGGCTGTTCTCAATCTACTTTTCCTTCTTCGGTCGGAACGGCCACCACACTCCATTGCCGAATGACACAGTCATGGCAGGTATCAATAGTGGCAGGACGATCAGTCCATACAGAAGCAGTCCGGTGATGACGATGGTCGCGATCTGCACGAGACTGAGTACCCCGGACGGTACCATGGCACCGAATGTACCTGCGAGGATGATCGCTGCCGTGATGATGACGGTTCCCATCTTCGCCATCGATGCTTTGATGGCATCGGTCACCGTCATGCCTTCTGATGCCTCTTCACGGAAACGGTCCATGAGGAAAATCGAATAGTCGACTCCAAGGGCCACAAGCATGACGAATCCGAAGAACGGAACGGCCCAACTGATACCGTCATATCCAAGCCCCTCCACGAAAATCCACTCGGCTACGGCAACAGACGTGAAGTACGTCAGAAGCAGAGATCCGATCATGTAGAGCGGCATGATGAAGGAACGGAACAGGATCGCCAGGACCACAAACAAACTGATAAGCATGATCGTCACCGTCTGGGTGAAGTCACTCGTTGAAATATCGCTAAGGTCACGGTTGATGCTTGAGACTCCTCCGATGGCAACCTCGGTATCTTCAAGAGGTGTATCTTTGATGACCCGTTCCGTCGTTTCATTGATCCGGTCCACGGTGTCGATGGCTTCCGGTGAATACGGATTATCGGACAGGATGACTTCAAGCTTCATCCCTTTTTCTTCTCCAAAAGAATACCGGTCGATCACCTGGGCAAATTCTTTATTGTCCAATGTACCCGGTGGTAAGTATAACCCGGTATCACGGATGGTCTCGCTGTCACTCATCCCTTGAAGCTGATCTCCGGCCTGATTTAGTCCGCCTGTGATCTGATTCAGACCGTCCAGCGGATTCGGTGCACCTGGTTGCGGAGACTGCCCCTGACCGGCCATGGCTGCCTGCTGGCTGAGTCCTTTTACGGCCTGATCGAGACCATCAGCCGCTCCGTTCACACCTTCAGCGATTTTTCCAAGCTGATAATCCGCATTGAATTCTTCGATTGCCTCGCCGGCAGGACGTGTGATGGAACGTACACTCTTCACCCCGTCGACTTTCGCAAGCTCACGACTCAGCTTTTCTACATAAGGAACGGTATCCTCGGTCACAAGCTTTTCATCGCTTGAAAGCAGAACCTGGACCGGCAGGGAATCCCCTTGACCGAATCCGTCTTCAATCGCCTGCAGACCTTTGACCGAATCATAGCTGTCCCCGATTTCATCCACCGTGTTGAAGGACAGGGCATCGTCGTATGTGAATAAAAGTGGAACCGTGATGACCGCCACCACTGCCATGGACAACAATGGACGATTGACGGAAAGCTTGCCCATCCAAGCCCATAACTTACTGTCATTGTGAGAAACGGATTTCTTCGATGGCCAGAACAATTTTTCCTTCAAGGTGGCCATGAAGAACGGCATGACCGTGCTCAATACCAGTAACAGAACGGCAATTCCGACTGCCACGGCTACGGCTGATTTAAAGATCGGGAAGTCGGCAAACCCGATAGCGAAGAATCCGATGAAGACGGCGAGCCCGCTTATGTAAAGCGTGCGTCCTGCTGTCTTATACGTACGGATGATCGCTTCATTGATAGGCTGCCCTGCCCCCAATTCCTCTTTGAACCGACTCAATAACAGGATGCAGTAATCCGTCCCGATCCCGAACAGGATGGCAACAAGGAAAATCTGCGTATAGTTCGAAACGGGAAATCCAAACCAATCAATGAAAAATGCAACGATCGATTGACTGAGTAAATAGGTGATTCCAACAGCCACTAATGGAATCAACGGGGTCACAATTGAACGGAATACGGCTAATAAAAGAGCAAAAATCAGCACGACCGTAATGATTTCCGTCCGTTTCAATCCTTCCTGCGCGCTCAGGTTGACATCATTATTGATGATGGCTTCCCCCGTCAGGTAAACGGAGGACTCGCCTTTCAGGATGTCTGATTTAATGGAATCAGCAAGCTCCACCACTTCCTCCTGTGTTCCGTCAACGGTGATCGGAACAAGGACGGTCTTTTTGTCTTTTGAGACGAGCTGGGCTTCCAGTTCCTCGCTTTCAAACGGATCGAGGACCGAACTGACCGGGTCCCCAAGCTCTTTCAGTTCATCTACATTTGACGCAATGTCTTTCTTTGCGGAGTCCGTCAATTTTTCGTCCAGTGAATACACAAGGGATATCGTTTCTTCCCCTGCCCCGGCGTCATTCAGCATTTCCATCGCTTTCTTTGACGCAGCATCTTCAGGGAGTTGGAACGTCCCGGCATCTTCTGCCTGCTTCGACAGGTTGGGCGAAATCATAAACAATAAAACCGTTATTATAAGAAGGCCGATTGTAACCGGCCACTTGAATTTGATGATGGATTTCATCCTTTTTCACCCTCCAATTTCAAAATCGATCTGATTTTCCTGAACATGGTCAGGAATTGATCCAGCTCCTCGTCCTTCACGTGATCGGCGAACAAGTCTTCGATATAGGCATAAACCGCTTGATCGGACTCGGTTACGACCTTCTGACCATCCTCCGTGAGGCATACAAGCTTGCTCCGCTGATCTCCTTCCGCCTTCACGATTTCGATGAGCCCTTTCTCTTCAAGCCTCTTCAACCGGTTCGAAATCGCACTCTTATGAACCCCCTGGAGCTCGGCGATCACACCCCCTGCAAGCGGACCGTTCTTATTCACAAGCTTCAGCACCTGAATCTGTTCAGGAGAATATTCCTGCCACACATCAGCCTTTACATTCTTCAGCACCCGATCTGTCCCGAACACCATCACGTCCTCGAACAGCTCGACTGCTTCAATTAACCGCTTATCCAACTAGTTGACCCCCTAAACTAATTATTCTATTTTATAGTTTAGGGGGTCAACTAGTTGGAGTCAAGGAAAAGGTTCTGATCATAATTTTAAAAGTTTAAGAAACGAAGATAAAAAAATGGCCGTATGCAATGAAGACATCGCATACGGCCATTTTTATGAAACGAGTAGTTGACTCCCTTTATCCTCTGAATCATGAGAGCCAGTCACTCTTCCCCAAAGAATTTCTTCAGGTTCTTCCAATAGTTTTCATGCCATCCGGCTGTTAAGTGCTCTCCTTGTCCTTCCGGAAATCCAACATGATCGAACACTAATTGAGTGCCACTCCCTTGCTGATTCCATTCAAATTTCACCAATGAATATACACCTTCGTCCCAATTTCCGGCACGCCAGGCCTGAACCACTCTTACTCCAGGGACAAGTTCAATGTTCCTTCCTGTAATCATTCCTCCGAATAGGGAAAATGATCCTCCATCTTCTGCTTGAATGTCTGTTGGGGCACCTCCCGTCAGCTCGCTGAATTGTGAGGAATCTGTCAATGCTTTATACATTTGATCTGGTGTTGCCTTGAATGTCAGTTCTTCATGAATGGTCATTATGATTGCTCCTTTTTTTGCTTGTTTTTTGACCAAGGATCTTCTCCGATGGATTCTCCTTGAGACAGGCGTTTCAATCGGTCCATGTAATGAGTCCAACCATCATTGTTGGACGATCTTTTTTCTTCAGGTATATCATGATGGATTAATTTAAGCAGTGTCCCGTTATTTTGGGGTATGAGCAGGAATTCGACGGAACTTGAACCGGGAGGCATGATGTCAGATCCTTCCCACCCCCACGTCATAACAATTTTCTCGTTACGAATAATTTCTTTATACTCTCCCAAGGCGATGTTACTTCCATCAATATCGATACGGTATTTACCTGAGATTCTTGGTTCGAGTAGAATGTGTCTTCCTATCCACCGAACCATCTTGTCAGGATCGATAAAAAAAGAAAATAATGTCTCCTGACTGCATTCAATAAAAATTTCTTTACGTAACGGTTCATTCACCATTCTTTTTCCTTTCCTCCTCTTCAGCCGCTTCCTTTAAACGCAGCAGGCTGTCATCCCAAAATTGGTTTATGAATTCCCTTAGTTCACTGAAACCTTCCCTTCTTATTCTGTAAATACGTTTCGTGCCCTCTTTACGGACATCCACTAATCCTGAATCCACAAGTACTTTTAAGTGTTGGGAAATGGCTGGTGCGGATATGCTGAAATGTGATGCAATCTCTGATGATGTCAGTTCTCCTTCCCGTAAAAGCTCTAAAATGGTAAGACGTGTCGGTACCGACAATGAATGTATCGTTTGAATGATCATATCATTACTTTAGCATCTACCCACGGTGCGATTTATATTTTTCTGAATATATTGACAAATGCACTTACTGAGATCATATAATGGTAATACCACAAAAAAAATTGGTATTACCATTCAGGAGGTACCATAATGAAAGAACGTTCTTCCGATATCATCGCCCGTGACCTTACCCGTTCCATACTGGGCGGCGAACTGAAGATTCAGGAACCCCTACAATCAGAAAGAGATCTCGCTGTTCATTACAAAGTGGGGCGCCCTACCATTCGGGAAGCCCTGCAGAAATTGGAACGGGACGGCTGGATCCGGAGCCGGAAAGGAATGCCCGCAGTCGTGAATGATTACTGGAAGCAGGGGAACTTGATGACGATCGTCACGATCCTTCAGCACGAAGAAGAAATCCCCGATGAATTCATCGTTTATATGCTTGAGCTGCGTGTCTCCATTACTCCTGCATATTTCAGGGACGCTATGGAGTACAACAAGCTGAAGGTCATTTCCCTCTTCGCCTCGTTTGAAGATATGAATGACACAGCTGAAACGTATGCTGAATTTGACTGGCATATCCAACATCGGGTGGCCATGCTGTCACCCAATCCGATTTATCTTTTGATTCTGAACAGTTTTAAGGATGTGTATATCAGGATGGCGGAAAAATATTTCAGCGATTCAACCCATCGTACCGCTTCACGGGATTATTACGATACACTTCTAAAATGGATATTGGATGGGGATTTTCAACAAGCCGAACAAACCGTCCGGGACATGATGGAAACGAGCATACGCCTATGGAAACAAAAAATGGATGGAGGCAAGGAAGGATGAAAAAGAATCGATTGTATCGGGATTTCTTTTTACACTTTGATATTTTAGTCATGGTGGGCATATTTCTCTTGGTACTCGGATTTTTGTTCACGATGGAGCTTTCCCTATTCAGCTTGTTATTTTTTGCCGTCGGGATTGTCACTTACATGTTCAGCGAATACCTCACCCACCGCTTCCTCTTTCACATCAAGTCACCGAAGAACCCTTTTTTACTGAATTTAATCAAGCGCCTGCACTATGATCACCATAAGAAGCCGAATGACTTGAAGCTCCTCTTTCTACCGGTCTGGTACAGCGCCCCCAACCTCTTTGTCCTGTGTCTGTTGTTTTATTTCCTGACCGGATCAATGTCATTCACCCTTGCCTTCACCACCGGGATCCTCTTCATGTTCTTTGTATACGAATGGAAGCACTACGTCGCTCACCGTCCCATGAAGCCAAAGACGCGGTTCGGCCGCTGGCTCAAAAAGACGCATATCCTCCACCATTATAAGAATGAGAACTATTGGTACGGGGTCTCTACCCCATTTGTCGATGTGTTGTTTGGAACCTACAAAGAAGGAAACGACGTGGAGATGAGTGAGACGGCAAAGGATTTGGAAAAGAGGGCATGAAAAAAGTCCAGTCGGGTTGATCCGATTGGACTTTTTTTCTATTCCCACTTAAACACATAACTAGCCAGAGCAAACCCGCCAACGAGCCACGCTCCAAGGATCAAGGTCTCCGTCCCAAGCTCCAGAAATGGTGTCCCGAGATTCATCGTCTCCCGCAGTGCGGAACTGAGGTGAGCGATCGGCAGCACCTTCACGATAGGCTGGATGATGTCCGGCATATTGTTGATCGGGAAGAACACACCGCCTAGAAACAGCATCGGAAACGTCACGAAGCCCGCGATTGGTCCCGCACTTTCCGGATTCTTCGCCATACCCGCAATGATGAAGCCGAGGGACATGAACGCCAGGGTCCCAAGGATGATGAAGAAAATCATCGCAAGCCACGAGCCTGCCACGTTAATGTCAAAAATGAGATCGGCAATCAGTACGACAAGGAGTGCCTGGGTCCCGTTCAGCATGAGACGTGCCGTGATCTGTGCGGCAATGAAGGTGGACGCCTTCAGCCTCGTCCCCTGCATGCGTCGGAGGATGCCCCGTTCGCGCCAGGCAGAGATTTGTCCCGCCACCCCGTTCATATTGTTGCTCATGATCATCATGGCAACAATGCCTGGTACGAGGAAATCGACATAGCGTATGTTCAGTGCTTCGATCCCGACTTTTTCGACCGTCACGACAGGCTTGTAGTCGACAAGGTCCTTGCTGTATTGATCAATGATTCCGTTCACTACCGTTAGTCCAAGTTCAGCGGTTGTCAGGTTCTTCTCGTTATAGTAAACGGGAATTGAGAACGCTTCGTCACTGTCCTTCACGTTTTCCCCGTATCCTTTCGGGATTTCGATGAGAAGCTGGATATCACCGTTTTTCACGGCTTTTTTTCCCGCTTTGACGTTATCGAATGTAGCTGTTTCAATTCCCTCATTTTTATTGAATAAGTTCTTTAAATCCTTTGATGCATCGGTTTGATCACTGTCGATCATCCCCACCGTCAGGGAAACCGAGTTCCCTCCGCCTGCGAATGAACCGAGGGCCACCATCAGGATGACCGGGAAGAGAAGGGTGAAGAATAATACTTGTTTGTTTCGGGCAAAAATCCGTAATTGTGCCAGAGTCAGCTGCCAATATGCTCTCATGATTCCCGCAGCCTCCTTCCTGTCATATGAATGAAGACATCCTCGAGTGTCGCCTGACGCGTCTGGAGGTCCTCGATTTTCAAATCATGCTCGGTCGATAAGGTAATCAGGGACGTCAACGCCCTTTGCAGTTCATCGGTGTAAAGCTGGACCAATGAATCCTTGATGGCGACTTCTTCCACTCCATCCATCTGCATGAACCAAACTTGCTCAGGAGGATTGTCCAGATGGAATTCAATCGTGCTTGTCGACTGTAACGTTTTTACGAGATTTCCGGGTGTATCAAGGGCGATCAGCTCCCCCTGGTCCATGATGCCGATCCGGTCGCAAAGCACATGGGCTTCATCCATATAGTGAGTCGACAGGATGACCGTCTTCCCCCGCTCCTTAAGTCGCAGGACAATATCCCACAGCGTCCTTCTTGCCTGGGGATCCAGTCCCGTCGTCGGTTCATCGAGGAACACAATATTCGGATCATGAATCAGTGCCAGGGCAATCGCCAGACGCTGCTTCTGCCCGCCTGACAGTCCCTTGATCCGGTCCTTGCGCTTCTCCGTCAGCAGCATATCCTCAATCAATTGATCGATGTCCACATTCTTCGGATAAAAGCTCGCATACAGATGAAGGATTTCCTCCACCTTGAGCAATTCAAACAGCGAGGTCGACTGAAGCTGAACCCCGATTACTTCCTTCACTTTATTCACATCTTTCTTCACGTCAAATCCGGCTAAGCTAGCCGTCCCCGCGTCCGGTTTCCGGAGTCCCACGAGCATCTCGATCGTCGTCGTCTTCCCGGCCCCGTTCGGCCCGAGCAATCCGAAGATTTCTCCCTTCTCCACCTGAAAGCGGACTCCCTTCACCGCCGTAAAGGAACCATATCTTTTCACTAAATCTTTTACATCCACCATGATTTCGTTCGGCATAACGAGCCTCCTTCTAAAAAAACGTAACCGCCCACGAATGAGCGGTCCAATCCCTGTTGTTTATACACGATGATGATCTGCACGCCAATTCTGCACAGCTTTCTTAATGTCATTGGGTGTTAAGTTTTCAGCCAGTGTCCGTTCGACCAATCCCGGGAATTCTTCATCCGGAGCAAACCTGAGTGCGATGATCTGCTTCAGGGATAGTCGGCCATCAAGGTCATTACCTGTGAGACGGTAGTAACGGAACTGTTCTTCCGTACGGATGACCCGGTCCTGAACTTGAAGGGCATACGTCCGGAGTCTCACCCCAACCAGGATCAACGTGATCACGACTAGAAGGATGATGAAGCTAAGCAGCGTTTCATCCCCGACATTCTTTACGAAAAACGTAACCGTCAAAATAAGGGTAACAAGGGCTGACAGTCCGATCCCTACATGAAACACCGGATCGACCTTGCTGTGATTTTCATAGTTTTGCTGTTTCATATGTACCTCCTGAGGGTTATAGATTCATTATATACCAGATGGACGGTGGATAGGACCGTCCTGTAAAAAATCATATTCGGCAATATCTTTAGGTATGCGGAGGACAAAGGGAATGCCTTACCCAAAATGACTATCTATATTTTTCCATATCATATGTGGTACGATAGTAATAGATATGACAATAGTTGGAAGTTCACCTGCTTTTCCTATTTAAAAAGGAGGTTGTGCTGATGGTTTGTTTATTCGTTTTGATCCCCATTTCGTTCATGGTCGGAGTTGTCATCGTGGGTAGCATTAAGGAGAGATACTTTTCACAAGGGTATCTTAAAGGAGAAAGCTACAATACTCATAAAACAGAAGGATTCAACAGCTCTTGCCGCGGGCAGTCCAATTCTTACAAATGGTATACAGGGGGTAACTGAAAACGACACGTATCTTTTTAATGGCCTGGAATTCCCCAATATAAAGGGAAAGATAAACTTAGAATCTATAACAAGCTAAAAGGTTACTCTCAGGGCGAGTAACCTTTCTTATCTAAAGGATATGGATGCTTACGTTCAGTCTTTCATCGAAGCCCTGGCTTTATTTACTTTATATTCCGAGACCTGCACGATCCCGATGGATTCATCCTCACCGTCACACCCCTGTAAAGAGATGAACCCGCTCCTCTCTTCGATTCCCTCGCAAACCGCACTTCTCTTTTCTTCCCCGGTCCCAGTCTTTACTACATAGTTGACTTTATTTCCATCGAACGAGATTTCATTCACACTTACCTGGTTGTTAAAAAAGTTCGATACTTTTACTTCAGACTCTTTCTTCTCCTGTACACCGTCTACAAAACTCAGTAGTTTGTCCAGATTGGTTACTTCCCCTTCTTCATCCACGAGCGTGTCACCATTGTCAGTCGCTTCCTTCACGGTGTAGGCATCAGCCTGTTCTGAATTCGAGCACCCAGCAAAGAGTAATGAACCCGTTAGGAACATAAAAGCCATTTTTCGCACGATTTCCCCATCTCCCATCCCATTCATTTATGTTGAGTATAACTTAATTGGAAAAATTATGAAAGTGCTGATTTCGCAGGGTTCTTTCCCATTTTCTTGATGAGAGATACGATTTTTCCTCGGTTTCCTTTTAGAAAAAATAAAAGCACCCAATAGTTCGGGTGCTTTTCTCGCACAGGATTACTTATACACGTCCTCCCTCGAATGAAAACCATCCGCAATAATGGTGCGATCAAGGTTGTCCCGGTTTACGGCAATGGGTTCAAGGAGGACGGATGGGACTTCGATTTTACCATTGTTGATTTTTTTATCGGTGTCGATGTATTCGTCTTTGGCGAGTGCGATGGCAAGGGATGCCGCTTCACGGGCAAGGGTATTGATCGGTTTATAAACGGTCATCGTTTGGGTACCGCGAACGATTCTTTGAGCAGCGGCAAGCTCTGCGTCCTGTCCGGCGATGGGGACTTTCCCTTCGAGGCCTGCTTCTTCCAGTGCCTTCAATGCCATTCCGGCGGTTGCATCATTGGCCGCAATGACCGCGTCTATTTCATTGTGATTGGCTGTCAGTGCCTCTTTCATATTGGAATAGGCGTTCCCGGGCAGCCAGTTATCTGTCCATTGATCATAGACGATCTGGATATCCCCTTGGTCAATTAAAGAATCCAATACGCTGAAGACCCCTTTTTTCATCAGGTGGGCATTGTAGTCTGTATCGGCCCCTCCAATGTACACATACTTCCCCTTAGGGACACGTTCTGTAAGGGCCTTTGCCTGGAGCTCCCCTACCCGTTCGTTATCAAATGAGACATACAGATCGATGTCGGCATTTTTCACAAGCCGGTCATACGAAACCACCTTGATGCCGGCGCGATGGGCTTTCTGCACGATGGCCGCCGCGGCTTCCGCTTATAAGGGACGATGACCAGCACATCGATTCCCTGACTGATCAACGTTTCTGCCTGAAGGACTTGAAGGGCATCGTTCCCTCTTGCCTCCATGATCTCCACTTCCGCCCCCAGGTCTTCGACGGCCTGTTTGAATAAATCACGGTCCCTCACCCAGCGTTCCTCCTCGAGTGTATCCATGGAGAATCCGATCTTCACGACGTCGGGAGGGATTTTCTCTTCTTTCTTATGCACCTGTTCGACAGGATCCCTCTGCACGCATGCAGTCAGTATCAGCACGATGATTATGATCCAGCCTATGTTTATCCGTTTCTTCCAATGGACCATGGCGTTTCTTCCCCTTTATGCATGTTGGCCAAGCAATGTTTTCCGGTACTCTTTTGGAGAATAATGGGTCATTTTCTTAAAGACCTTGCTGAAATAATTCGGGTCATGGTATCCCACTTCGAATGTGATTTCCTTTATGCTCTTATCAATGTCACCGAGCAGTGTTTTCGCCTTCTCCATACGGCACTCCGTCAGGAAATCGATGTAGTTGACTCCTTGTTTCTCCTTGAACATCTTACTAATATAAATAGGGCTCAGGTTCACTTTATGTGCGAGGGTATCCAACGAGATGTCTTGATGGGAATGATCTTTGATGAATTGCTTGATTTGCTGGAACGTATCGCTCTCCATTCGGTTGAAGCGTTCTGTATACGAGTCCTTCATGCCGCTTAGGAGCCGTTCGGTTTCTTCCCGCAGCTGGCGGTAATCCATCGGCTGTAAGGAGAAAAGCGGCGTGGACGTTTCCACCCCGCATTCACTCAAGGTCCGGGAAATCATCCACAGTACCTCAAGGATCCTCTGCTGGGTGTAAACGAGTGGCGTCCGTTCCTTCTCCAGTAATGTGAAAGAATTCATGATTCGGGCATGCACCTGATCCCACTTCCCCAGTCTGATTTTCTCCATTAAGTCCTTCTGATCCATCATGGCTTGTTCCCGTTTCCCTGGCTCCAGGGGGATTTCTTCGAAAAAGCGGTACTTCTTTCGCACCTGTGTATCGACCGTGGCAAGCATCGCTTCCTGATAGGAATGACGCACTTGATCCATTGAAGGATACACTTTTCCGATTCCGATGAACCATTCCTTTTCATTGTCTTTAGCGAGTGAAAGCAGCTCCCTTGCCAAAGCGGTTGCCTGGGACCTGTAGGTTGTCACAGGCTGCCTGAAGACGATGATGGGGAGCTGCCTGCCGTATAACGCCCCGGTCCATCCACTTTGTAACACTTTCTTCCGGATGGCTGAGTATTGTATTTCTCCTCCTTCAGGAAGGTGCAGGACCATCACGAACATTTCCTCTGACGAAGGGATCTCGAGCATGTCCATGAGCATATCTACATGAACTTCATGGACGTGATCGAATAATAGCTGGGTGACCACATCGGTTTCAACCAGCCTCTGTGCCTTTTGCCATTTCTCCTTCTGATGCAGGGTTTCTACATGGCGCTTACGCTCTTGTTCAATCTGTTCGAGCACCTTGCTGATTGTATGCACGATCTCAGAAGCTTTGCTCGGCTTCAGTATATAGTCCTTGACGCCGAGCTTGATGGCTGCCTTCATGTACGAAAAGGTATCATAAGCCGTCACCATGATGAATTTGATATGGGGCTGTTCCCCGTTGATGATTTCCATGGCCTCGAGACCATTCATCACGGGCATTTTAATATCCATCAAGATCAGATCGGGAGAATATTCCTTTGCCATCTCCACAGCCATCATCCCGTTCTTCGCCTGCTGAATATCAAGCCCGGGGAAATTCTTCTGTAAAATCGTCTCCATTCCATTACGTTCCAACTGCTCATCATCCACTATGAGAAGCTTGATCATCCGTACCTGCTCCTTCCCTTATAATCCTCAGCGAAATTTTAGTACCCTTGCCCTCTTCACTTTCAATCCGGAGGACATCTTCAAACCCATAAAACAACTGAAGCCGCTTTACCACATTGCTAAAGCCAATTCCTGTTGAATGGCCTTCACGGGATCCTTCTTCATGAAGGATCTGCCGGATTTTCTCCTGTGACATTCCCACGCCATCATCCTGTATCTCAACAAGGAGGATGCTGTCTTCTTCCCGGACACGAAACCAGATCGTCCCCCCATCCTCTTTCGGTTCCACCGCATGTATAACGGCATTTTCAACGATGGGTTGCAGGGTCAACGCCGGTATTCGAACGTCCATGCAGGCTTCATCCACTTCCATGTACAGCTGCAATCGATCGGTGAAACGCGCTTTTTGAATGTGCATATATTGTTCCAGTACATGAATCTCGTCCCTTAATGTAACAGACCTGTTCTGCCGTTTCAGATTATAACGAAGGATACCCGCCACGCTCACGAGGAGGTCGCTCGTTTCCTCTGATCCTTCCAAGTACGCTTTTTTTGAAAGGGTATTTAACGTATTAAATAAGAAATGGGGATTGATTTGACTCTGGAGGCTTCTAAACTGGCTTTCCTGTAAAAGAAGCTTACTTTCCTGAAGTTCCCGTTCCAGTGCCGCTTTCTGCTTGATTTCCGAGATCAGATTATTAATATTGATCCTCATGCGGTCGAAGGTCTTCGCCAAAAAGGCGATTTCATCGCTTCCCTCCACCTTCACCTGCCGGCTGAAATTCCCCTTTGACAGTTCATTTGCAGCCCTTGTCAGCTGAAAAACCGGACGCGTGATCCCGAGTGAGAACCAATAGGAAGCAATCAAGAGCAGACAAGTAATTAGAAGGAGCACCCAAATTCCAAGCTTGATGACCTCCGCTGACTGCTCCATGATCCCCCTGTACATCACATTGTACGTCGTCAATTCTTTATCAATTAACGTAAGGGTCATCTCAGATATATAGCCAGATATCCGGTTGGCTTCGGCAAACTCCTGTGCAGAAGCTTCAGCATCCCGCTCTTTCTGAAACAAGATCAATCGATCTGTCGTTTCTACCAGACTATCAATCAAGTGAAGATAGTTGGTCAGGGTAAAGTCGTTATCCCGATTTCGCAGGGAATAGACGCCGGACTTGGCCGATTTCACCCCTTCCTTGCTTTTTTCCAATTGTTTAAGGGTTCTGTCATTGGTGTCGACCATATAGTTATTCAAGTCGGTGACCACCTGCTGACTTGCCCTTGATACTTCATTCATGTTCAGATATCGCTTGAGAATCTCATTGTATTGCTCATGCGTTCTATAATTATAGTAAGTCAGGGCGAGCCAGATGGCGGACATGATGATCATGACCACCGTGGTAAGGGTGAGGATCTTTTTCTGGATAGTTGTCATTGGTCCTTCTCCACTTTCAACATCTTCAATTCGGTCAGATACCCTTCCTCATCAAGGGGAACAGTCTCCCCATTCAGCCACTCCTCCATGAGACGGACGCTCAGTTCTCCCATTTTCTCAGGCTCCTGCTCGACCACACCGTCGATCATCCCCCGTGATAATAGAGTCAATGATTCCGGTCCATCGTCAAAGGAATAAATGAAATACGACTCCTCTTGAGAGCGCTTACTTATTTCATCGATCATCGCCCCGAGATTGCTCGCATTGACAGAGATGAACGCATCGATATCCGGAAAGCGATTCATGACATCCCTCGTTGTCGTAATGATCTGATCACGATCCCTTCCCGTTTGCCCAACCACAAGTTTTATGGAAGGATATCCCTCCATTACATCGCGGATGCCCCTGACCCGTTCTTTTTGATAATATTCCTGATCACGATCCACCATGAGGACAATCTTGCCCCTATCCCCCATTTTACGGACAAGCTCTTTTGCCACCAGCTTCCCTGCTTCATATTGATCAGACCCTACATATGTACGGCGCAGACTCTCCTCCATCGGAACATCGTTGGCGACTGTTATCACCGGAATCCCATTAAAGGAAGCCTTCACCTTTGTGAGCTCCTTGAATTCAGATGTATCCGTCCCCTGGATCAGGATCC
Source organism: Bacillus sp. es.034 (assembly GCF_002563655.1). Lineage (GTDB taxonomy): Bacteria > Bacillota > Bacilli > Bacillales > Bacillaceae_B > Rossellomorea. The sequence continues at coordinate 222,834 of NZ_PDIY01000001.1, forward strand.
CATCGACCTTCGATTGAATGGCGATTTCAATGTTTTTCAGGAACTCCTCCTGATTTTTCCCGAAGCTTCCCCATACTTCAAGGCTCACACCTTCTTCTTCTGCTTTCCGCTTCGCACCCTTCGCTACCTTGTCCCAAAACGGTGTCCGGGTATCCTGAGTAATCAGCACGAGCCTGTGCCGGTCTTCACCCGCCGTCCCCATCTCCCCGGGCAGGTGCGCGTCGGCTTCGAATACCTTTTTTGCAGATAAAAATGTTAAATGACACAACATAAGTACGACCACTAAAAGGCCGACAAAACGGATCTTACGCACCCGACACGCCCCCTCCCATCAGTTAGAACCATTACTTTTATCATAGCACAGGAAACTCGGTGAAGGTTCCTGTACTTTTTGAATATTCACAATCAACAACAGCAATATTTTTAATAAAAGAACAAGGCCGGACTCCTAAGGAATCCGGCTGCTTCTTTTATCTTTTTTTGCGGGTCATCACATCAAAGATGACAGCCCCTGCAAGCACCCCTCCACGGATCATATATTGATAGGAGATCCCGACACCAAGAAGGTTCATTCCACTTGTCAATGAAGCCATGACGATGGCTCCGATGATGGCACCCGTTACTTTCCCGACACCACCTGCAGATGACACTCCTCCCACGTAGGCAGCAGCGATGGCATCCAGTTCAAACAACGTACCGGCAGTGGTGGTGGCGGATTGAAGACGTGATGTGAACAATATTCCGGAAAGGGCTGCAAGCATCCCCATTGAACCGAAGACGATATAGGTAATTTTCTTCACATTGATCCCGCTGAGATGAGCCGCTTCGGGATTGCTTCCCACGGCATAAATATGACGGCCAAGGACCGTTTTGGATGTCAGGAAGTGATAGACGACCACAACGATCAGAATGATGATGACCGTCCAGGAAAATCCGTGATATCCCGCAAGAATCCATGTCACATATCCGATGATGGCCGAAACGAAGACGAGCTTCAAGGCGAAAATCGGTGAAGAGATGACTTCAAACTCGTATTTGATCTTATTTCGTCTTGTCGAGATTTCACTATAAATATATAGGATGATCCCGACGAGCCCCACAAGAAGGGATAGAAGATGGAGTCCCCCCACTTCCATCAGGGATGGGATAAACCCGTTTCCGATGGCATTAAAATGATCATCCTGAATGATGATGGTGCCCGTCTTCTCTGTCACCTGCAAAAGCGCCCCGCGGAAAATCAGCATTCCGGCTAATGTCGCCACGAAAGATGGAATTCCGATTTGAGCCACAAGAAGACCGTTGAATAGCCCGACGATGGCTCCGATGATAAGAATGATTGGAATCGTAAGCCAAGTAGAGAGACCTGCCTGTGTGAGCAGGATGGCTGCAATGGCACCAAGGAATCCCGCCGCATATCCAACGGACAGGTCGATATGCCGGATAACGATGACCAGGGTCATCCCGACAGCCAGCACGGCGATATAGCCTGCAGAGTCCAATAGATTACTAATGTTCCTGGACGTTATGAATAAGCCGTCCGTCATAAACGTAAATGTAAGTATGATAGCGAATAGCGCAATATACATGCCGTAATCCCGGATGTTGTCGCGAATCAGCATTCTTGTTTCTTGAAAGATATTCATATGTGTTTACCCCCTTATTGCGTTGCAAGTTCCATTATTTTTTCCTGATTGGCGTCTTCCACCTGTAACTCCCCTTTGATTTCACCCTGGGCCATAACGTATACACGATCACTCATTCCCAGTACTTCCCCGAGCTCGGAGGAAATCATGATGATGCTGAGTCCCTGTTCGATCAGCTCGTTCATCACCGTATAGATTTCGAACTTCGCCCCGACATCGATTCCCCTGGTCGGTTCATCCAGGATGAGAAGTTTCGGTCCGACGAAGAGCCATTTCCCGATGGATACTTTCTGCTGATTCCCCCCGCTCAAGTTCCCGACGAGCTGTTCGAGGGAAGAGGCTTTGATATGAAGAGATGAATGATAGCGTTCAGCCACCTTGATTTCCTCATTATCATTGATGACCCCTTTGGAGGAGATCCCGCCTAAATTGGCAGCCGATATATTACTTTTTATGTCTTGCAAAAGGAAAAGCCCGTCATCTTTACGATCCTCTGTGACATAAGCGATTCCTGCTTTAATGGCATCCTTGGTATGTTTGAGTGTGGTAAGATTGTCATTCCATACAAGGTTCCCTTCAAGCTTGTATGATTTCGCATTGCCGAATATGCTCAAGGCAAGCTCTGTTCGACCTGATCCCATGAGACCCGCAATCCCGACGATTTCCCCTTTTTTCACATGAAGGTCCACATTCTTGATCACCTGTCTGCCAAGCTGCGGGTCATAAGCAGACCAGTTTTGAAGTTCCAAAATGGGTTTACCATGGGATTTATTCGGTCGTTTCGGATAGATATCTTCAATGGAACGGCCCACCATATTCTTAATGATGATCCCTTCCGATACTTCATCCTTTGATGCATCCAGGGTGCAAATGGTCTTACCATCCCTGAGAACGGTCGCCTTATCGGCGATGTGAATGACTTCTTTTAATTTGTGGGAAATCATGATACATGTGATGCCTTGTTTCTTTAGATCTTTCAGTAATTCAAGCAGATTCTCACTGTCGTCTTCATTCAATGCTGCTGTCGGTTCATCCAAAATCAATAATTTCACGTCTTTGCTCAAAGCCTTCGCTATTTCGACCAGCTGGCGTTTCCCTACGCTGAGGTCCCTCAAAAGAGTATCGGGATTCACATCCAGCTTCACTTTCTTCAGAAGCTTCTGCGCCTCCACGATGGTCCGGTTCCAATCAATGAAACCGCCAAGCTTTACTTCATTCCCTGCAAAAATGTTTTCATAAACGGTCAGATCCGGAAAGAGAGCCAGCTCCTGATAGATGATGGCAATCCCTGTGTTGACACTGTCACTGATTTTGTTAAATTGCTGAACCGCTCCATCGAACACGATGTCCCCCGTATACGTACCATACGGATACACCCCGCTCAGCACCTTCATTAGCGTGGATTTCCCAGCACCGTTTTCACCTATCAAGCAATGAATCTCTCCTTCTTCCACTTTGAAATTCACATCACTCAGTGCTTTGACACCCGTGAATTCCTTGGAGATATCATTCATTTCTAACAAATACTTCTTCATCACACTTAACCCCCTTTAACAAAAACAATGACAATACAGGATGGCGGCGGCTTTCCGTCCACCATCCCGCTTATTGCTATTCCTTTAATCCTGTAAATTCATCCGCTTTGTAATATCCTGAATCGATCAGTTCTTCCTTCACGTTCTCTTGATCGACCACGATGACTTCCGTTTGCTTCGCTTCAACATCTTTCTTACCATTGTCAGAACCCGTCGTTTCAGGTGTTTTTCCATCCAGTACGTCAACGGCAATACCCATCGCATCTGTTACGAGCGTACGTACGTCTTTGAAGACTGTCATGGACTGCTTACCATCAATCACATATTGAACAGACGCTTTTTCAGCATCCTGACCTGTGACGACGAAATTTGTTACTTCTTTGTCAGAAGCAAATACATCTGCAATCGAACGTGCTGTACCATCATTCGGTGCAAGAACGGCCACATTCCCCTTCATGTCAGCTCCTGCTGCTGTCAGATGGGTTTGTGCTTTGTTCTTCGCTTCGTTCGGATCCCAGTTCGTTGTCACCTGACCAAGGATTTTACTCATTTCGTCACGGCTCAACTCAGCTGTATCCTTAAGTGATTCGGCTTCGCTTGAATTCGCGATTTTGAATGTTCCATCTGCAATTTTCGGTTGAAGGACTTTCCATGCTCCTTCAAAGAACAAAAACGCATTATTATCAGAAGCTGCACCGGCATATAGATAAAGCGGTACATTTTTGCCCTCAGCATGATCGATCAAGTATTGTCCTTGTGCTTCGCCGACGGCTACGCTGTCGAATGTCACATAATAATCAACCGCATCTGTATTCGTAATCAGACGATCATATGAAATGACCGTAATGCCTTCCTTCTTCGCTGACTCCACGGCAGCAGCTGCTGCATCCCCATCCTGCGGAGTGATGATCAGTACGTCGATCCCTTTATTGATCAGTGTTTCTACATTTTCTTTTTCCTTGGCAGAAGAGCCTTGGCTGAACAGAATTTCAGTTGTATACTCGGAATCCTTCAACGCATCTTTAAAACGCTTTTCATCCTGCACCCATCTCGGTTCGTCTTTTGTCGGCAGGACAATTCCTACACTGACACCCTTCTTACCACCCGTACTGCTACTGTTGCATGCTGCAAGCATACCCATGAATAGAATGAGAACCATTAACATTGAAACAACTTTGACCGTTTTCCTCATTTCTTACTCCCCCTTTGTTATCAAGCTCAAGGTTAATTATATTGAGAATTCGGAATGTTTGTAATCGCTTTCACTAGCACTCTTTTGGTATTGTCTGGACTTTTTTGGTATAGGAGATAAAAAAAGGGACGCTCCAATGTCGAATCGGAACGTCCCTTTTTTTTTACTTCAATTCATTAATCTCTCCAGTCAATTCAATAAACTTCCTGTCGAGCTCTGCATATTCCTCATCACCCGGCATCATGAAACTGAGACGCCCCAACACTTCCTGCCTCTCCGTCTCGAGTTTCATCCGCTGTTCCTCTTTGTCATCCCGCTCAGCTGCCGGCTCATCCAGCTCCTTCTTGATGGTCCCATTTTCGATCACAAGCTTGATGCCCGTCGTTTTCTCCAGAAAATATCGGTCATGGGAAACGATGATCAGAGTTCCGCTGTACTGGGAAAGGGTTTCCTCCAGCTGTTCACATGAAGCGAGATCCAAGTGGTTCGTCGGTTCATCCAGTATTAAGACATCCCTTTCCTCCAAGATATATTTCATCAGCTTGATCTTCACCCGTTCCCCCATGCTCATATTCCGGACCGGTTCCTGCCAATGAGAGGTCTGGAATCCGAGATGCTTCATTAACGTTTGGACTTTCCCTCTTTCCGCGAAGGTTTCTTTATGAAAAAGCTCTCCCGGTGTCTCGTCGAGGGGCAGATCGAACACTTCCTGGGTCAGGTAGCCGATACTCGCAGAAGGTGACATCCATACGTCGCCTTCTGCCGTTTCCGCTCCCAGAATGACCTTCAGCAGTGTCGTTTTCCCACTTCCGTTCGGTCCTGTGACCGCAATCTTTTCACCATGCTGGATGGTAAAATGGACGTTCTTGAACAAGGTCCGTCCCTCAAAGGATTTTTTCAGATTCCTCACTTCGAGGAACCGTTTCCCCTTTTTGTGTGTGGATTGGATGCTGAAGCGGACGTTATGTTCTTCTTCGACCTCTGTCACCTTTGCTTTCTCGAGTTCCTTCTCCAGGCGCTTTTGCTTGGATTTGACCTGGGTGTCCATGCGTTTTGCTTTGACGCGGTAATGTTCTTTGTATCCTTCCTGTTTCGTGGATTCGCCGTGGGCTTTTTTCGACCAGGAGGTGAGTTCCTTCATCTGGCTCTCGATCCGCTCCACCATTTTCTGCTGCTTTTCATATTCCCGCTGCTGCGTCAGCCTCCGCTGCTTTCGCGCCTCCATATAACTGGAATAATTCCCTTTATGCTCAATGAGCTTCTTTTCTTCGATGGACCAGATCTTCGTCACAGCCTCATCCAGGAAATAGCGATCGTGGGAAACGAGAAGGATGCTCCCTTTGTAGTCCCTGATATGTTTGGTCAGCGATTTCAGGCTTTCTTGATCAAGATGATTCGTCGGCTCATCCAATAACAGCAGGTCAGCATTTTGTGAGAACCCTTTAGCGAGTCTCGCCTTCAGCTTTTCTCCTCCGCTCAACTGCCCGTATTCATGCTTCGGCACCTGCCATTTCTCCCGCAGCTTACTTTCAGAAGGGGAGAGTCCTTCTGAAGAATGGGTTTCCGTTTCCTGCTCCACCATGGTGATCATTACATCACGAAGCCATTGAATCTGCCCCTCCGTTGGTGTCCATTCACCAGCGATCAGTTGCAACAGAGTCGACTTTCCGGCACCGTTATTTCCGATGATCCCGATGACCTCCCCTTCCTGCACGCCGGCGTTCACCCCTTCAAAAATCTTTCCGTCCATCACTTCATAGCTTATATTCAATAATTTCATCATTTCTCTCATACCATCTTCCCCTCTCTTTAAAAAGGGAGAACAAAAAATCCTCCCATTGGTTCTGGAAGGATTAGCACTGCGCGCACAAAGAAAGCTATGAATGATCACTAGCTAAAAACATGTATAAAAATGGGCAGACTAATCCTATTTTAAGTTAATTTGAAATATGGAATTTCAAATGTCTCGAAAATAAGATTAGTTCTTCATCGTCCACCCATCACTCCTGTCATAATTAGTAAATTTACTATACCATGAAAACCTCCGATGGTGCAAAACCATTTTAGATTCGTATTAGATGGAAAATAAGTGGTAAGATAAGCTTAGAACTAATTTTTCAGTGAAAATTCCCGGTTTTTATCTTATAGATAGGAGCGTTGCACTTGGAATCAATATGGTTGGAATACGGTTGGACTTTATTAGTCCTCATCGGCCTCGAAGGTTTATTATCAGCAGATAACGCCCTTGTCCTGGCCGTGATTGCGAAACATTTATCCGAAGAAGAGAAGAAGAAAGCCATCAAATATGGAATCTTCCTGGCATTCGCCTTCCGGTTTGTGGCTCTCTTTGCCATTTCCTTCATCGCAAACGTCTGGCAGATTCAGGCGGTTGGGGCAGCCTATCTGCTGTATCTGGGCCTTAAACATGTCATCAAAGCGAAGTTTGGGAAGGATAACGAGAAGAATCAGAAAGAAACGGAGGAAGAAGCAGCCGGCAAAGGATTCTGGCCGACGGTCGGGAAGATCGCCCTGGCAGACCTTGCTTTTGCCATCGATTCAATCCTCGCTGCTGTCGCCCTTGCCCTTGGCCTGCCTGATTCACCACTCGGGGATTTCGGCGGCATGGACGGCGGACAATTCATCGTGGTCGTCCTTGGGGGGATTGCTGGATTGATCCTGATCAAATACGCGGCAACCTGGTTCGTGCAGCTTCTGGAAAAACGCCCGGCACTCGAAACGACGGCTTATGCCATTGTCGCCTGGGTCGGTGTGAAGCTCGCGGTCATCACCCTTGCCCATGAAGATATCGGGGTGCTGGATCATGATTTCCCACATAGCACATTATGGACCTTGATTTTCTACGGAGTTCTCGTGGGGATTGCCCTTTTAGGATGGTTCGCTCCCGGTAATAAAGGATCTAAGCAAAGTTCAGTGTAAACAAAAACGTCCTGTGAACCTATCACAGGACGTTTTTTCATATTATACCCCAGGGAACCAGCCGGGAGTATTCACAATCGCATTCCATAACGGATCAGGAACGACCAATTGTTCCTGCTTTCCTTTGTCGATCTCCGTCACGATTTCATCTTCTTTTCCTTCTTTGATCTTTTTCAGCCAATCAGGATCGATGATAAGTTCGCGGCCGAGAGCCAGTAACGGGACCCCTGACGCGAACGCTTTATGGGCATCGTCTGCAGAATAGATGGAACCTACCCCGATCAATGGCGTGCGGTCACCGATCGTTTCCAACAGATAGTCCATTCTTGTTTTCTCGAGATCCTCCACGCCTTTTCTTGGCTTAGAGAAGAAATCGAACAGGGACACATGAAGGTAATCAAGATCCTTGTCTGCCAGTGCATCCACGAGGGTAAGGGTATCCCCCATCGGGAATCCATTGTCTTCCGGCTCCTCAGGTGAGAAACGGTATCCAACAAGGAATGATGGATCGGCATGCTCCGCGACCACGCTCTTCACTTTGTCCACAATGGCAAGTGGGAACGTCATGCGCTTTTCAAGGCTGCCGCCAAAACGGTCTTGTCTCTGATTGGTCATCGGTGAAAAGAACTGATGAATGAGGTACCCGTTCGCTCCGTGAACCTCGACACCATCATAGCCTGCTTCAATCGCACGGCGGGTCGTCTCACCGAATGCTTCGATGATATTCTCGATCTCTGCTTCCGATAAGCCTCTCGCTTTTTCCTCACCATTTTCACCCATGACGTCACTGGCACTGACAACATCCCCATCAGGAACGAGATCCGGTGGGCATTGTACACCTCCGTGGAAAATCTGGAGAACGGCTTTTGCCCCCTGATCCTTGATTCCTTTCGCCAAACGTTCAAGGCTTGGGATCATTTCATCGGAATCCGCGCCGAATTCACCAGGGAATCCTTTTCCATCAGGCGTTACATAGGTGCAGGCTGTGATGACCATGCTCACATCTTTCGAACGTCTTGCATAATAGGTAACCTCAGCATCCGTGACGTTTCCATCCTCATCCGAAGAAAAATTCGTCATCGGTGCCATGATGATCCGGTTCTTTAATTCGACTCCGTTTTTAAATGTATAGGGAGATACTAACTCTTTATATTTGCTGTTCATGATTTTGCCTCCTTGTTGTTGTTCAAGGGAAATATTAATAGAAGAAGGGCTTTTTGAACAGACATCTGCTTAGAGAGTGTGCCCGCATGATCTAAAATGGGCCACCCTCAAAAATTAAGGGTGGCCCTAGTGTTTGCATTAGAGTGCGGTTTTAACCAGGTTACTCGAAAAGGATCATTAATATCTATTTCAGTACCAGCTTCGCGACAACCTCTACATGAGCAGTCTGCGGGAACATATCCACCGGCTGTAAATAGTCCACCCGGTACTGCTTCTTCAAATAGTCGATATCCTTCGCAAGGGTCGACGGGTTGCACGAGACATATACGAACGTCTTCGGCTTCACTTCTTTCAGCGTATCGAGAAGCTTGTTGTCACAGCCTGTCCTTGGCGGATCGACCACGACGACATCGGGACGCCAGCCTTCGTTTTTCCATTTTGGCATGAGGGTTTCGGCACCGCCGACGAAGTATTCAGCATGACCGACACCGAATTTCTTCGCGTTTTTCTTCGCGTCATCGATTCCTTCCTTGATGACATCCATGCCCCGGATTTCTTTTGCTCCGTCTGCCAGCCATAACCCGATGGTACCGACACCACAGTAGGCATCGACGACTTTTTCTTCACCAGTAAGGGCTGCCGCTTTCTTCGCTTCGTTATACAGCTTGCTCGTCTGGATTGGATTCAGCTGGAAAAATGCCCGTGCGGACAGTTCATAGGTGAACTCTTCCAGACGTTCTTCGATGCTTTCTTTTCCTGTCAGATGGATCGTTTCATCCCCGAAGACGAGGGCCGTTTTCTGCGGATTGATGTTTTGGGCGATGGAAACGACTTCAGGAAGACGTTTCTGGATTTCCGAAATCAGCAATTCCTTGCGGGGAATCTTTTTCTCGGACGTCACAAGCACGACCTGAACTTCCCCTGTTTCAAACCCGACACGTGTCACGATCGTTTTCAGGATCGGCTTCTTCTTTTTATCATCAAAAACAGGGATGTTGAAGTCGTTGATGATCCGCTTGATTTCGTTTGTCACTTTATTCGTGAGGGGGTGCTGCACGATGCACTCATCGATGTCGATCAGCTTGTTGGAATTCATGCTGTACAAGCCTGCAATGGCCTTGCCGTTTTGCGTCCCGACCTGGAACTGGCTTTTGTTCCGGTAGTGCCATGGGTTGTCCATGCCGACCGTCGGACGAATATCCATATCTTCAAGCTTGAGCTTCGTGTGGCGCTCGAGGGATTGAAGAAGGATGTCGCGTTTGGCGTCGAGCTGTCCTTCGTATGACAGATGCTGAAGCTGGCATCCGCCGCATAGCTCATAGACCGGGCACGGCGCTTTCACACGCTGTGGTGACTTTTTCCGGATCTTCTTGATACGGGCTTCGGTGAATTTAGGGTGGACCTTGGTCACTTCCACGACCACTTCTTCCCCTGCAAGGGCTCCCGGAACGAAGACGATCTTACGTTTGAAGAAACCGACTCCTTCCCCGTTGATGCCGATTTTCTTTATGGTCAGAGGAAACTGTTGTTTCAACTCGATTTTCACGTCATTATGTTGTGGCTTTTTTGCGTATTGTTTTTTCATTGGTTCACGTCCGTTCTATTCGATACTTCTCCATAAATAAAGTGATGCATAGCTTAAATAAGGGTGCCAGGCCGCGCTGAATTCATCCAGCTCGTCCATGGTCGGCTTCTGTTCCATTTGAAATAATTGTTTGATGGCGTTTTGAATGCCGATGTCCGCTTTCGGGAAAAGGTTCGGCCGTCCGAGTCCGAATAAGAGGAAACTCTGTGCCGTCCAGGGTCCGATGCCGCGGATCTTCGTGAGCTCCTTGATGACCTCTTCGTCCGTTTGCTCCGCCAATTGATTCAAATCCACTTCCCCACTTGACACCTTCTGGCCAATTCCGACCACATACTCCGCTTTTCGCTGACTGAATTGGAGCTCCCTGAGTTCTTCCACTGTGAGTCCCGCTACCTTTTCCGGTGAAGGATAGAACCAGACTCCATCCTTTTCCCAGCCGTATGTGGTGACGAATCGATGGGTCAGGGTGAAGGCAAACTTCAGATTCAGCTGCTGATGGATGATGCTTTTGACAATGGTGGCGAAGGGATCGAACTCCAGGACAAGCGGTGTTCCGACATGCTCCTCAAAGATCGGCTTCAGGTCGGTTTCCAGGAAATGCGTGTGCATCTCGTGGAGACCCGTTTGCCATTGAAAAATGTCTGAAATTCGTTTTTGCTTCGCTTCCAGATTCTCTTCATTTTCAAACGTGAGCCTGAATTCTGGCTCATCCGTTGTTCCCGTTGCCTGGATCTCGATGACCTCACCCTTTTCCCCGCCGTGATAATATGGGACCTTCACGCTTCGATCCTCCTGTTCCACTGCATTCAACGGGTCAAGCGCCAGCCTGTCCAGCACCCGGTCAAAATCATACGGACCTTCAATCTTAACATTCCTGCATGCCATACTCCTCACCCTTCCGCACAAAACTTGTATGTGTATTATAGCATAAACCGAAGAGGGACGGACCTTCATTCCTAGGACCAAGTCCTAGGAATGAAGGTCCGTCCCTCTCTTATTTCATCATCGGATGCTCATCGAGGCTCTTGAAAGTGTAGCCCCGTTTTTTGAGGTCCTGGATGGCTTTTTCGAGTGCGTCTGCATTGTCTTTGGAGACGGAGTGCAGGAGGATGATGGCACCGGGATGAGCCTGGGCCATGATGTTGTCATAGGAATACTTCCATCCTTTTTGCTGGTCAGTTTTCCAGTCGATGAAGGCAAGGGACCAGAAGACGTGGGTGTAGCCTTCTTCTTTCGCGATTTGAAGTGTACGTTCAGAGAAGACTCCCCTAGGCGGACGAAGATACTTCATTTCCTTTTGCCCGGTCAGTTCTTTCGTTTTCACCTTCACTTTTTGGAGCTCTTCACGGATCTTTTGGTCGGAGCTTGCAGTGAAGTCAGGGTGATGCCACGAATGGTTCCCGATGATATGTCCTTCTTTCACCATCCGCTTGACGAGATCTTCGGCACTGAGCAAATAGTGACCGGTGACGAAGAAGGTGGCCGGTACTTTCTCCTGCTTCAGCACATTGAGGATCTTTTCCGTATAGCCGTTTTCATATCCGTTGTCGAATGTGACATAAAGCACCTTTTTATCCGGTGAGCCTTTATAGAAGGCATCGTACTTATCGAGAAGCTCGTCATAGGCAGCGCCTGCTTCCGGCTGCACTTCATTTTGACTCTTTTTGAAACCCCAGCCGATCGGATTATTGGATACTGCATAAGCCTCGGCGGGTATGAGCAATACTAAGATTGCCGCTATTATGAACACTTTAAGTGATTTTCGCAAAACTGAACCCTTCTTTCCCTTCAAGTTTCCCTTAGTTTTTGAGAAGTGGAAGGATTCATGTGTACTAATAGTATCCAGAAATGGGTGTTCATGTGGTTTCGGTATATCCAGGGCTTATTGCTTGACGATCGTTATTGAAGGTCCGTCCCTCTATTCAAAAAACGTCTGATACTTGGTTGCCATTTCGGTCAGTTTGCCTTCGTGTTCTTCGATGAAGGTGGAGACGGTCTTTCTGTCCCAGATGTCGTCGCCTTTCGGGAAGTCGCTGAATTCTTTGGATAAACCTGCGACCATTTTATCCCTGGAGACCGATACCATGGATTCATCGACGGTAAAGTGATACTCTTTCGCATTCGGGACAAGAAGCGTCAGATAAATGGCGTTGTAGTAAAAGTTTTTCCGATTGACGTTGGTGCCGTCAAACCAGTACTCATTCACATGGCTTTCAGACAGCTTGCCTTCTTTTTCATAGCCGTAAGTCACCTTGACCATTTCACCGGAAAGGTCGATTTCCTTGATCGTTTCAGCCCCTGGCAGCTCTTGCAGGATCGCCTGTACTTTCGAGTTATCTCCTACATAGGTTCCGCTATTTTCTTTCAACGTATCCACACTCACATCCTCAATGGACGTGATATCCGCTTCTTTTTCAGGATTCGAAGCACATCCTGTTAAAAAGATCATCAAAGTAAGAAGCAACATGCCAAATAATTTATTAAAAATCATACTCGCCCTCCAACTCCTGTTTGTATGCTATACGAATGAACGCTCATGAAAGTTTCATCCTGATTTTAACATAAATAACCAATAAAAAAACCACCCCTAACGTACGGGATGGTACCAATTTCTTATTTAAAAACCTTTTCCTTGAACTGAGCCAGTTTTTCCAGAGAAGATTTGTCGACCTCCGCGTGCAGGCTGTTTCCGTGTGAATCCATCGTCACAACGGCCGTGAAGCCTTCTACGTTCAGATGCCACATCGCTTCCGGAATACCGAACTGCATCAGGTCCACTCCGTCTACGCCTTTGATGCAATCAGCATAATACTGAGCCGCTCCACCGATGGCATTCAAGTACACTCCGCCATGGTCCTTCAAAGCAGCAAGGGTTTTCGGACCCATTCCGCCTTTACCGATGACGGCACGGATACCGAAGCGCTTCATGATATCGCCTTGATAAGGCTCCTCGCGGATGGACGTAGTCGGGCCGGCTGCCTTCACATGCCAGTTGCCTTCATCGTCCTTCAGCATCACGGGGCCACAGTGATAGATGATCTGTCCGTCCAGGTCAACGGGAGCATCATTTTCACTTAGATGCTTGTGGATCGCGTCACGGCCCGTGTACATGCGGCCGTTGATGTGAACGACGTCTCCCACTTTCAGCTCACGGATTTTCTCTTCTGTAATCGGTGCTTCGAGGACCACCACATTTGGTTGTTCACCTGTTGAAGCCGCTGCCGTTTCAAGCTCAGCCACTGACCTTTGAGTCAGGTCGATCTTATCGCCTTCCTGATAGAACCACTCATCGACTCCACCAGTTGCGGGATCAAGCTTCACGCCTAAACGACGGAATGCCCAGCAATTATACGCAACGGATACGAAGAAGCTTGCAGGAATCCGGTTCATGACGCCGACCTTACAGCCTAGGAGCGTCGTTTCCCCGCCGAATCCCATCGTGCCGATTCCAAGCTCGTTCGCATTGTCCATCACATACTCTTCCAGTTTACGAAGATCTTCATTCGGATTCACGTCCTCGATGGAACGGAATAGTTGTTCTTTTGCCAAATCATAACCGGAAGAACGATCCCCACCGATTCCGACGCCGATGAACCCGGCGCTGCAGCCTTGTCCCTGTGCCTGATACACCGAATGCATCACACATTTACGGATTCCATCAAGGTCACGTCCGGCACGGCCAAGTCCTTCAAGCTCACAAGGAAGGCTGTACTGGATGTTTTTATTTTCACAACCGCCGCCCTTTAAGATCAGGCGCGCATCGATATAATCCTTTTCCCACTGTTCGAACTTGATGACAGGTGTCCCAAGACCAAGATTGTCTCCTGAATTCGCACCAGTCAGTGAATCTACAGAGTTCGGACGGAGCTTTCCATCTTTCGTTGCCTGTACCATGGCCGCATAGATCGCTTCTTTGATTTCAAGCTGATTCACGCCAACCGGTGTTTTTATTTTAAACGTTGGAAGACCTGTATCCTGACAAATCGGGGATACATTGTCATCCGCCATCTTTACGTTGTTCGAAATCGTGTCCAGACTCATCGCCGCACGGGTCCCTGCGTTCTCACGGGCTTTCGCCGAGCGGATCGCACGCCGCACGTCCTTAGGCAGATTCGTGGACGTCTCCACAATCAAATCGTACATACTTTGCTGTAATGTCTCTTTATTCATCGTTCTCCCCCTCTAAAGATCTCAATAACAGTCGTAATTTTCATACATCATTATACTCCTATAAGAATAAGATTGAAAGGGATTTCACAATGGAATTTCCTTCTCGAAATAACACGAAACCTCGTCTTCTTCCATATAAGTAAACCCGTTATTTTTATAAAAATTGATGGCGTCCGCCCACTGTTTGTTTGTTTCGAGAATGAGTCGTTGTGCACCGAGGGAGTGCGCTTTCCCTTCCAGATGTTGAAGCATGATGCGGCCGAGTCCACGTTTTCTGTAGGAGGATAGAACAGACATCCGCACAATCTGATACGTGTCTTCTGATTCTTTCCGGATCGCTCCGGTACAGATGATGTTCTCATTCTCTTTCCCTACAAAAAAATGATGCTGCGTGCCGTCATACTCTGTTGAAATATCATGAATATCGGGGTTCAGTGTGTGATCGATGAATCCGAACCGTTCAAGGAATCCGGAGAGGATCACCTCTTTCGCCTGTTCGCTTTGGTGTACTTCGATGGGTGTGATGATCATGGGGTGTCGCTCCTTTAATAGTTGGTTTTGTATTAAGGTTTGACGTTTCAGCGGGGAATTCCTGCTTGTGGTTTCGGAGGGCATGTGAGGGGGTGGCGATATCGACCGTTCTAAAAAACGACAAATTTCACACCAGTCACCCAGCCACCACCACACTGAAGGTCCGTCCCTCCAAAAAAATAAGAGCCCTACGAAGGACTCCTACTCACTTTTCTTAAATTGTTCGCATTTCACTTCTATGTCATCGATCATGGCGATCAGGCGATCGATATCGTCAATGTCCGCTTGTTCCGGGTCGATTGAATCCAGCACGTCGACGAACAGGTTCAGGCGTTGTTTCAGATAGCTTACTTGTGAGTCTTTATCATTGATAGCTTTACCCAAGAGTTCTCTCTCCTTTCAATACGTTTACTATGGTAACCAATAACTTTGCGATTGACAAGGGCTCACCCTTTCTCAATAATGGATAGATGACCGAATCATAAAGGAGCTTTTACAATATGAAAACTGACACTCTCTCCAAGAAAATGTCGATTGACCATGATCCTTGGGAGGCTTATTTAGATGTGGATGAGCATGGTGATATTACGCTTTCCAATATTGAATTCACAACCACGACCCTCTGCAATATGAGATGCGAGCACTGCGCCGTCGGATATACATTGTCTCCGAAGGACCCGAGTGCCCTGCCCATTGAACTGATCCTAGGGAAACTCGACGATATCAAAACGCTCCGTTCCCTTAGTATTACCGGCGGGGAGCCGATGATGTCCAAGAAATCCGTAGAAAACTATGTACTTCCATTACTCAAGTATGCACATTCCAGGGGCGTACATACCCAGATCAACTCGAACCTGACGTTGGATCTCGATCGCTACTTGATGATCGCCCCGTACCTCGATGTCCTGCACATCTCCCATAACTGGGGAACGATCGATGAATTCATCGATGTCGGCTTTGCCAATATGGAACGGAAGCCAACGAGGGAGCAGCGCCGGAAGCTGTTTGACCGCATGATCGAAAACAGCCGTGCCCTTTCAGAACGTGGGGTACTCGTGTCTGCGGAGACGATGTTAAATAAAAACACCCTGCCATACCTCGAAAAAATCCATCGCCAGATTGTTGATGAAATGAAGTGTGGGCGTCACGAAATTCATCCAATGTACCCTTCCGACTTTGCTTCAAGCCTTGAGACTCTTTCATTGGAAGAAACACGTGAAGCGATCCGGGATATTCTTAGGTTCCGCGATGAGAATGTGTGGATGCTATTCGGCACTCTGCCATTCTATCCATGCAGCTCTTCACAAGAAGACTTGGATTTCCTGAAGGAACTGTACGCTGCGAAAAAAGTGAGCGTGAGGAATGACCCCGACGGCCGTTCCCGTCTCAACGTAAATATTTTCACCGGCGATGTCATCGTCACCGACTTCGGGGACACACCGCCACTCGGGAATATCACCAAAGATACACTGCCTGATATCTTTGAAAAGTGGAAAGGTCAGCCTCTCGCTAAAGAACTGAACTGCCACTGTCCCATGGCCCGCTGCCTCGGACCGAATGTACTCGTGAAGTCGATGTACTACAAAGATGTAGACTTTTCGAAGCGTGAAGCGAAGATTTCTCGATAAATTGAAGGTTGAAAGCTCAAATCTGTCATGGATTTGGGCTTTTTTTTACCCGCAAAAAAAACACCACGGATCTACATCCGAAGTGCTTTTTATCCTATGGGTTTGCGGTCACTGTTTTGAGTGGTGATTTTTTCGAGCGTCGGGTCCATGACGTTATATTTTTGTTTCTTAATTTCTGCATAGATCCTGGCTCTTCTGGCACCGAACCATACGCGAAGTGTGATGAATGCCACCAGCAGCCCGCCGAATAGTAATAGATACTCCATGTGATCCCTCCTTTTAATTCAGAATATTCTAATTATTATAACATGTTAACAGAAATAATAAAAGAGTGAAATTAGGTTTTACCCGATTTCACTCTTCATTAAACCTTTATCTTGGAGATTCGCTTGCCATGAACCCGAAGTGGACGTGATCCTGAACTGGAATCCAGGCTCCGACTCCTTGGGACGTCACGTTTTTGACTACAATCGAGCGCTTGGTTCCTTTCATGACGAGGAACACTTCCCCATACGTTACTTTCCCTTTTTCGTTGATGGCTGGTGCATATGCATAAAGGTAGCCCAGTCGTTTAGGGGAGATGTTGTATACTTGATCTTTTTTTGTCCCTGCCCCCACGATGGTTTGGAAGGCGAGTGGCAATTTTGATTTATCCATGGCTTTGATGAGCATCATTTTCTCCACATCATCAGCATGGGGAACCTTTGCCGTGAGTCCTCCCTTTACGACCTTCTGGGCTTCCTGGACGTAGTGAATTTGATAGTTGGATTTCCCTCCGCGATTATCAAAGTAATTCGTATTGACCTTTTGATACTCCCAGTTCGGGGAGGTTTCCGTTGATGCATAGTTCAGTGGCCATTCCCCAAGATAGATGGTGGCTCGAAGGCCGATCGTCGGTGCTTTATTGACCGTGGACTCGTTCAGCATGCGGATCAGGTTCGGGTTTTCGATCCTCACATTGGAGGTTTCGATCAGCTCCTGACTCCATTCGCTCGGCTGCAGATAAGGCTGATCCTGCGTAGAATTTGGATACGTATTTTCCTTGGCGATATTCAACACTGAGTTCGGGATCTTTACGCTCGAATCCTTAGCTGGCTCCGGAGCCTTCTCCGTTTTTGGCTTACTTTCCTTTTTAGGACTGTTTTGGGCATGAATCCCTGTAGTTGCAACGAAAAATGCGAGTATGACCATAAGAGCAGTGCGCATTAGTTTCATGTAGTTGATACTCCTTTCAAGCATATAAGGGTTTGCCGTTAGTTTTTCCTAGAAGGTACAGCTTATCCAAAAAACTTCATTAGAAAGAATATTTACAAAATTCACATTTTATCTTATACTACTATTATTGAAGCGGGAACGTCCGAGCTTCTCCTACAAAGCAAATCGGCGTTTCCGATCATTCCTGCATTCCCTAAAAAAAGCCATGGAATCTCCTAAGATTCCATGGCTTTTTTAATCGTCATCCATTTTTTTCGAAGAACATGCAAGAATCGTGCAACCCGGGTGGGAAACGATCCTCTTCCCTTTCCAAAAGATGAATGCCCTGATCGTGATGCAATCGGTCATTCCGTGTTTTGGGGTGATGTCTGCTGAATAATTCCCGTCTTCATCCGGGATCGCAGGATTCGGTTTGATGATGCTTTTCAAATGTTCTTCCAATACTTCAAAGTATACTTCGATCTGTTTCATATCTTCACACTGTACTTTCCCCGTGAGGCAGCCTCCCCTGCAGCTTACAATCACCGGAACCTCCAGGGTGACAGCCGGATTCACGAGATCCTTGGATTCGATAGAGACTTTTTCAGGTTGTGCAGGAATACTTTCATCTTCTTCACTTGAAGTCACTGTGAAGTCACTATTTGTATTTTCATGGGCTTTTTTTTCAGGGAGCGGACGCATCCATTCACCTTCACCGTCATCCCGGGCACCGCTGTCACACTCACCATCGTCGCTACTTTCTTCACAGCAGTCGATTGGTTCCATTTCATCCCGGTCGTCCTTTGGATGAGGGCATGTGCAGTGAATGTTGATGATTTTCTCCTCAACGATTATTTCCTTACCCTCGATCAAGGCAGTTGCCTGGACCACAGCTTTTCCGGATACATGTGAATCCGGGGTAAGCACTGCTTCATATTCCCCTTTTGCATTCGTTTTGATTTTATCGGGGGTGATGCTAGCAACTTCCGGGGTGACGTTCAGCTCGATCCCCACATTGGCGACAGGCCTTCCATTACAGGTGAATTTCCCGGTAATCGCTGCTCCTTCGCATTCTACACAATCCGGTACGCATAAAGTCAGCTTTGGCTTTTCGCATTTGAGACATCCTGCGTAGACGAACACCATTTCCGATACCGCTTTTCCATCTACCACAGCCGTCGCCGTAAATGGCACCTCCCTGAATGGGGTATTCGGAGGAACGAAGGCAAGGGTTGAAAATTCCCCGTTCTCATCAGTAGTAACAACAGAAGGCTTAAAGGTCAGCACTGGACTTGAAAATGAAACCTCTTTATTCGCCAATGGAAATCCTTCACAGGAAAGACAGCCTGAAATGATCCCCTTACAATTCAGCTTTTTGTTCTCTTTGATATGAATCTTTGGATGCATGCATCGACAATCGATGGTGACCTCCCGGGACGCGACGACCTGCTCCCCATAGACGGTTGCCGTTGCTTTAATCATAATCGTTTCATGGACTCCGAGTCGTGGGCAGAGCTCGGTGACATATCTTCCTTCTTCATCGGTAAATGCCGGATTCGGATCGATCTCTACTGCATCGGGCTCAGAAGCCGTGACCGTAAACGAAATCCTGGCATTCTTTATAGGTGCCCCGTCGCATGTCAGCCTTCCCGTCAATTTCGTTCCATGACATGTGACGGTCTCACATGGGACTTCAAGGGTCAACTTAGGATTACGGCACTTTTTGCATCCTGCTATGACGGTATCCGTGGCACTGATGGTCTTCCCATCAATCACGGCTGTCGCTGTATAGGAAACGGTTTGAAACGGTGTCCCTTTTTTCACGGTGACGACCGATGAAAATCTTCCGTTCTCATCCGTGACGGGATTCGGTGTCTGGAACATCAGGAGTGATGAGCCTGTCAATGTGACCGGTACATTCGCTTGTGGAACTCCATCACAGGTGACTTTCCCTGAAATGGTTGAGCGGCAGTCGATTTTCTTCAACTTGTTCAGCTTGATCTCCGGATTCTTACATTTCACACATCGCACAGCCACCTCCCTCGTTATCGAAACGACCTTTAATCCGCCGATTTTCGTCACAGCCGTAATGCGGATCGTTTCATCCACATCAGGAAACGGAACCAGTGTCGCCGTGTATCTCCCGTCGCTCTGTGTAATCGCGGGATTCGGAGAGATGACGACACGATTGGAGGCGGATTCAATGATAAATGATATGGCTGCATTCCCGATTGCCTGGCCGTCACAAAAGAGTCTTCCTCTGATCTGAGTTCCTTTGCAGCCGACCGGACAAGGAATCGGCTCGAGTGTCAGCACTGGATTTTTACAAAGGATGCAATCCACCCTGACAAAAATCGTATCACTGATGGTCTTTCCGATCACCACTGCCGTTGCTGTTATCTGGACATTCGGGGTAATCGGTGTCCCGAGGGGCACGGTCACCCTTGTCGAGAACCGGCCCGTGCTGTCAGTGACCGGTGTATGATCCTCAAAGACGAGACCCGGAAACGAGGAGCTAAGCGTGACCGTCACACCTTGCAGGGGCTGATAATCACACAGGACCCTTCCGCTGATGATGCCTTCACAGCTGATGATCCCGATATCATCCAGTTGAATGGTTGGATTCGTGCATCCTTCGAAAGGAAAAATCCCTGGACATCCTCTCGGAGGTAAATCGATTTTACAATCAATGACTTTACCGTTCATCGGTTTTTTCTTTTTTCTCATGCTACTCATTCCTTTGCACAAAAACTCTCCTGTTATCTTATTCAAGAATGAGTAGGCTGTTCTCACGGAATTGATTTTCCCGCAAAAAAGACCCGGCAGAAAGTCTGCCGGGTCTTACCGTAACAACTATAATAAATAAAATCCGATCCCCATGATGAAGTAAGCGGCAAGCAGGGTCAATCCTTCAAACCAATTCGTTTCCCCATCATTGGAAATGATCACTGTGAGGAGGACCGCTGACACCATTGCCACAAGTTCCGGTAACGTAAACACGAGTGACATGCTTTTTTCAAAAAATAATGAAATCAGCACGAGCACCGGTGCCACGAACATGGCTACCTGGAGGGTGGAACCGACGGCGATTTCAACGGCGACATCCATCTTGTTTTTATAAGCCATGATTACTGCTGAAGCGTGCTCCGCCGCATTCCCTACGATCGCTACAATGATGACCCCGATGAAGAGCTCACTCCAACCGAAAGCTTCCCCAACTTCTTCAAACGTATGGACAAGGCGTTCCGATACATAGGCAACCGCAACAGTGGAAAGAGCGAGGATGAGTAACGCTTTCCCCTTGGTCCATTCCGGTTCCTCATCATGACCGTGAGCTGCTTCGCTGTTTTCACTCTGATACACACCGCGGTGCGTCACGAGTTTGAAGAACAGGGCAAAGAGATAAAGGAGGATCAAAATGATCGATATCCCGATGGAAAGGCTCATCGTCCTCCCTTCATTCATATCCATGGAGAACACTTCAGGAATGACGAAGGCCACGATAATGGCGAACATGAGGAGCCCTGAGTTATGGCGGGCATCGAACACATTGAACTTTTGACGCTTGAACTTCACGCCTCCGACAAAGAAGGACAATCCTGCCACCAGGAGGAGATTCCCAAGGACGGACCCGGTAAGGGAAGCCAATACAACCCCGATCAATCCTGCTTTCAAGGCGAAAATAGAAATGATCAATTCTACGGCATTCCCGAAAGTCGCGTTTAACAGTCCACCGATGCGGGGACCCGACACGACGGCCAAGCTTTCCGTCGCCCTTCCCATAAACGCCGCCAGGGCAATGATCGTGACGCAATAAATGACGAACATAATGACACTTGGCCAATGAAGCAGAGTACCGATCACCGAAACCGGGACCCCTGCAAATACAAGCAGCGTAAATACTTTATTCACGTTTATGATCCATCCTTTTTCAAGAAATTTGGTTAAAACAAGCCTGTTTAGACACATTATAGATAGAACCCTATTAGGAGGAATATCCATGGCACAAACCTTAAAAGATAAAATAACAGAACTGTTTTCCCATCATAAAATCGGCACCCTTGCCACCATCCGTGACAACAAACCGTACTCACGGTTTATGATGTTCGATCACGACGATCTTACTCTGTATACGGCAACAAACGAACATGCCCACAAGGCAGAAGACATTGCACAGAACCCTCATGTGCACATCCTCCTCGGATATGACCGCGATTCCGATCATGAACATTATGTAGAAATCGAAGCTGAGGCTTCCGTCGAAGACTCACCGGAACTGAAAGCAAAATTCTGGAAAGAGGAGCTCAAACACTGGATCGCAAGCCCCGATGATCCCGAATACCTGCTCCTCAAACTCACTCCCAAAACCATCCTCTACTACCCTAAACCCGGCAGCGAACCCCAGGAGCTGTAGGGACTTCTTGAGGGACGGACCTTCAAATGGCCAGACGCATGCACGCGTTCTTTCCATTTAGAGGTCCGTCCCTCTTTTAACGGACCTCCAACAAATCGAAAACGTTCCGAGGTCCGTCCCTCACGATTCTTTATCCCACCAACTCAAACGTTTCTTCAATCTTGATGCTGTCCTGCACCGATTGCACCATGGAGCAGTTCTTACGTGTGAGCTTCATGGCTTTCTCGATCTTGGCTTCATCAAGGTCCGTCCCTCGAATCGTAAAGTGGAGGGAGATGGCTTTGATGCGGTTGGCTTCGTCTTCGTTGCGGGTGACGTCGGCTTTGATGTGGATGTCGTCGAACTGGATGCGCATTTTTTCCAGTACTTTGCGCAGTACGCCCCCGCTGCATACGGCAACAGATGATACCAGTAATTGAAATGGGCGGAAACCATACTCTTCGTTACCCGATACCTCCAGCTTCCCAAACCCTAAATCACTGTAAAATCCGCCTTCTTGCATGTTATATTCCATTTCTTCATCATCCCTTCCTTCATATGCTAGTAGATGTTTTGATTTTACTCTATTCCCACCGTATTGCCAAACATTGAAATTGAGGGTACCATCAAAGAAGATATTTACTACGATTGGGAGTTTTGTCAAAATGAATCAAACATTAGCCTTCCGTTTCAAGGTACTGGTCGGGATCGTCGCCATTTCCGGTTTCTCACAGGGAATGCTCCTTCCCCTCATCGCCATCATTTTCGAACAGGATGGACTGTCCTCTTCCCTAAACGGGTTGAACGCAACGGCCCTCTACATCGGAATCCTGCTCGCCTCACCATTAATGGAACGACCACTTCAGAAAATCGGCTATAAACCGATGATCATCATCGGGGGAATCATCGTCGCCGTTTCGCTCTTACTGTTCCCGTTCTGGAAATCCTTCTGGTTCTGGTTCGCCCTCCGTCTTCTGATCGGAATCGGTGATCACATGCTCCACTTTGCGACCCAGACGTGGATCACGTCATTTTCGCCAAAAGAACGCCGGGGACGCAACATTTCCATTTACGGGGTTTCCTTTGGGATCGGATTCGCCGTCGGCCCGATGATGACGCAGCTCATCACGATCCATCAAGCCTTACCGTTCATCATTTCTTCCTTATTGAGCCTGACGGTATGGATGTTCGTCTTTCGCTTGCAAAATGAATTTCCCGAACAGCAAAACATCGGCAGCGCCTCGTTCCTCGGATCCTTCCATCGGTTCGGGAAGGTTCTTCAATATGCCTGGGTCGCCTTGCTGCCGCCTCTCGGATATGGCTTCCTGGAAGCGTCATTAAATGGAAACTTCCCTGTATTCGCCCTGCGAAACGGTCTTTCCATTGAAGCCGTGGCCATCCTCCTTCCTGCGTTTGCAGTGGGGAGCATCATCTCACAGGTGCCCCTCGGTATTCTGAGCGATAAATTTGGAAGACAACATGTCCTCCTTATCGTCATGATGATCGGATTCCTCTGTTTCTCGGCTGCCGGTATCGTTTCTGAGTCCACCGTCGGACTGTTCATTTGCTTCACGTTAGCCGGCATGGCTGTCGGATCGACATTTTCACTCGGCATCAGTTATATGACGGATCTCCTACCGAAAGAGCTGCTGCCTGCCGGAAACATCATGTGCGGGATCTTTTTCAGCTTCGGCAGCATGATCGGTCCATTCATCGGCGGTATCACCATCGACTGGTTCAAAGGCTCGAGCTTCTTCTATTTGATTGCCAGCATGATGCTGATGATTTTTGTCAGTCTGCTTCTCTTCTCCCTGCAGAACAAGCGTGGAGAAATAACCCAGAATAACTAGCACAAAATCCTTCCCATCCTCATATACATGTGGTAGGATTAGATTATAATTATTACAAATTACAAACTTCATATATTTTCAGCTAAGAGCACGTGCCGTTTTGCTGTCACCTTTCACTGGTGGCAGCTTTCGTCGTTTTATAGGGGTAATGACGTTGATTATTATTCTCAATGAGAATCCCCCATTTTCATTTACTTAAAAGGAGGAATACCTATGAGCTCACAATCCAAAGCACTATCCATGGGGTCACCGAAAGATAACATGCACTTCCTTGAAAAAATAAAACCCCATGCCGAATTGATCGCTGCCCTCATCAGCGGTGTGTTCATATTACTCGGATGGCTGACATCTCATGATGACTCAAGCATGAGCATCATCTTCTACCTCCTTGCCTTTGCCATCGGCGGTTTTGCGAAAGCAAAAGAAGGAATCGAGGAAACCATCGAAAACAAAGAATTGAATGTTGAGATGCTGATGATTTTTGCTGCCGTCGGATCCGCCATCATCGGTTACTGGACGGAAGGGGCGATCCTGATCTTCATCTTCGCCGTCAGCGGAGCTCTTGAAACGTATACAATGAACAAAAGTCAGAAGGAAATCTCCGCCCTCATGCAGCTCCAACCTGAAGAAGCATGGCTTGTCACAGGCTCAGGCGAAAAGAAAGTCAATGTATCAAGCCTCGAAATCGGTGATCATATCCTGATCAAACCTGGTGAACGGGTACCGACGGACGGTGTGGTCGTAAAAGGAACCACCTCCATCGATGAAGCAGCGATTTCCGGTGAAGCCGTCCCTGTGACTAAGGGGCAGAGGGATGAAGTGTTCGCCGGGACCGTCAACATCAACGGTGCCATCACGGTGGAAATGACCAAACCGAGCAGCGAAACCCTTTTCCAAAAAATCATCGACCTGGTGCAATCGGCGCAAAGCGAGAAATCCCCTTCCCAGCAGTTCATCGAACGCTTCGAGGGAACCTATGTAAAAGTCGTCCTCGCCGTCGTGTTCCTGATGATGTTCCTCCCTCACTTCATCCTCGGATGGAGCTGGACGGAAACGTTCTACCGGGCCATGGTCCTCCTGGTAGTCGCTTCACCGTGTGCCCTGGTTGCAGCCATCATGCCGGCCAGTCTTTCGGCCATCTCAAACGGTGCCCGTCACGGGATCCTCTTTAAAGGCGGCGCCCACCTTGAGAACTTGAGTACCATAAAAGCGATTGCCTTTGATAAAACAGGGACGTTGACGAAAGGGAAACCCGTCGTGACGGATATCCTGATTGCTGATACGATGAATGAACGTGACGTGATAAGCGCAGTTGCTTCCATAGAGAATCAGTCGAACCATCCACTCGCACAGGCCATCGTCGGTCACGCAACCCGCGAGTTCGACGTACAACTATTCCAGCCTGATTCCCTGGAGGATGTATCCGGCTGGGGAGTCAAAGCCCTTGTAGACGGGTCCGAGTGGAAAATCGGGAAAGCCGACTTTGTGGATAAACTGTTGGCAGAAAGGTTTATGAACGGAGCATACGGAAGAATCGCCTCTGAAGGAAAGACGACCGTTTTTGTGGCAAAAGAAAATGAAATCGTCGCATTGATCGCGCTGAAGGACGTTGTCCGGAATGAAACCATCGAAGCACTGAAACTTCTGGAAAAAGAAGGCGTCCAGACGATTATGCTGACAGGCGACAATGAAAAAACGGCCCATGCCATTGCAGAAGAAGCGGGCGTCGCTTCCTTCATTGCCGAATGCCTGCCGGAAACGAAAGTAGACGAACTGAAAAAATTGAAAGATCAATTCGGTACGGTCGGTATGGTCGGAGACGGAATCAATGACGCACCGGCCCTCGCAACAGCCAACGTCGGAATTGCCATGGGAGAAGGAACCGACGTCGCCCTCGAGACAGCCGATGTCGTACTGATGAAAAACGACCTGACACGGATCGCCGAAGCCATCAAACTATCGAAAAAAATGAAGCGCATCGTCCAACAGAATGTCGTTTTCTCCATCGCCGTCATCATGCTGTTGATCGCCTCCAACTTCCTGCAGATCCTTGACCTCCCCTATGGAGTCATCGGACATGAAGGAAGTACGATATTGGTTATTTTAAATGGATTACGTTTACTGAAATAATAATAATGGAGAGCATCCAGCCTTGGCAGGGTGCTCTTTTTTGTATGAAGACTCCAGCTTTTATCCACATGTGAATAACCTCCGTCATCATCGAACACTATCCACAACCTCCTACCCACTACTTAATAACTACCTCTTATTTCCCCGGTACCGCCGCCAAACCTCCCCTGCCAAGGTCCGTCCCTCTCACCATTAATATTTTACTAAAATACTATTTTGTTATTGCTTTCTTGAAAGGGATATCATAAAATGTGTTTAGCTAGTGCAAACGGTTGCATCTATTCCGCACTCATTTTCATGTACATAGCACCATATCATGAAGACACAGCGACACGCATTTCATTTTAAGCTGAAATGTAAACGCACACATGTCATCCAATGTAAGAAATATAGTTCAATAGATTGATATTAAAGGAGGAAACGGGTTTATGAAGAATGTATTGTCATTTGATTTTTGGCAGAAGTTCGGGAAAGCATTGCTTGTGGTCGTGGCTGTTATGCCAGCTGCAGGGATCATGATTTCCCTCGGTAAGTTGATTGCTATGATGGGTGGAGACATCACATTAGTGCAAACGATTGCAAGAGTAATGGAGGATATTGGTTGGGGAGTCATTACGAATCTTCACATCCTCTTCGCCGTAGCCATCGGGGGCTCATGGGCGAAAGAACGTGCAGGGGGGGCCTTCGCTGCCCTGATTGCCTTCATCCTGATCAACCGGATTACAGGAGCGATTTTCGGAGTGAGCGGGGATATGCTTGGTGATCCCGAAGCAACGGTCTCTTCCCTGTTCGGACAAACGCTGGTCGTTTCAGATTATTTCATATCGGTCCTTGGTGCACCTGCCCTGAACATGGGTGTGTTCGTCGGAATCATTTCCGGTTTCCTTGGAGCCAACCTTTTCAACAAGTATTACAACTACAGCAAATTGCCTGATGCCCTTTCCTTCTTTAACGGAAAACGTTTCGTACCCTTCGTCGTGATCGGCGGATCGGTCATCATCGCCATCATCATGTCGATTGTATGGCCATTCATTCAAGGCTTACTTAATGACTTCGGTCAGTGGATCGCCACATCACGTAACACAGCGCCGATCATTGCGCCATTCGTATTCGGTGCATTGGAGCGTCTGTTACTGCCATTCGGTCTGCATCATATGCTGACGGTTCCGATCAACTACACGGAACTTGGCGGAACATATACGATTTTGACAGGTTCCAGCGCAGGATCGACGGTTGCGGGACAAGATCCATTATGGCTTGCTTGGATTGCCGACTTGAACAACTTCCTGGCTGCAGGGGACACGGCAGGCTACAAACAACTATTAAATGATGTCACGCCTGCCCGTTTCAAAGTCGGTCAAATGATTTTATCCACAGCTGCCCTGATCGGTATCGCGTACGCCATGTACCGCAATGTGGATAAAGATAAGAAGAAAAAATATAAATCCATGTTCCTCTCAGCTGGTTTAGCTGTATTTTTAACAGGTGTTACAGAGCCGATCGAATTCATGTTCATGTTCGCTGCCCCGCTTCTCTATGTGGTGTACGCAATCATGACGGGACTTGCTTTCGCGATTGTGGATATCGTTCACATCCGCGTTCACTCGTTCGGATCCATCGAGCTTCTCACCCGTGTACCGATGATCATCAAAGCTGGTCTGTGGGTAGATCTTATAAACTTTGTCATTGCCTGCCTGGTATTCTTTGGTCTGAACTTTGCCGTTGCCAACTTCCTGATCAAAAAGTTCAACTTCCCGACACCGGGTCGTAATGGAAACTATATTGAAGATGAAGCTTCTACAGGCGGAGGGTCGGTCAGTGCGGATTCCATCGCGCCGAAAGTCGTTGCCATGCTTGGCGGCAGTGACAACATCGTGGACGTCGATGCCTGCATGACCCGTCTTCGTGTAACGGTAAAAGACACAAGCCTTGTCGGCACGGAACAGGAATGGAAGAAAAACGGTGCACTCGGCCTCATCCTGAAAGATAAAGGCGTCCAGGCCATTTACGGTCCGAAAGCAGACGTCATCAAGTCAGACATTCAAGACCTGCTGGGAGCGTAAGCCATGAAATTACTGACGCTGAATTGTCACTCATGGCAGGAAGACAACCAGCTCGACAAGATCTCGATTCTAGCCGATGACATCGCGGAGAAATCCTACGATGTCATCGCCCTTCAGGAAGTCAGTCAGCTGATTGAAAGCGAAATCGTCCATGGCTTGGTCAAAAAAGACAATTATGCCCTTGTCCTCCTTGAAGAACTGGTGAAGCGAGGCGTGACCGATTACACACTCGTATGGGACTGTTCTCATATCGGCTACGACGTCTATGAAGAAGGCGTCGCCATTTTGACGAAGCACCACGTCGTGGAGGAACATCGCTTCTTCATTTCGAAAAGCCATGATCAATCCTATTGGAAAACCCGTAAGATTGTTGGGGCCACCATTTCTTATCATGGAAATCCCCTCACCTTCTACTCCTGCCACCTCGGCTGGTGGACGGACGATGAAGAACCATTCAAGTACCAGGTAGACTCCTTAATGGAACAGGTCACCCCGGAATCCCCCTATTTCCTGATGGGCGATTTCAATAACAATGCCCTGATTCGTGATGAAGGGTATGATTATCTCCTTTCCAAAGGACTCCTGGATACATTCGGTGAAGCCGTTGAACGGGACAGCGGCATCACCGTCCGTGGAAACATTGCCGGTTGGGATGAGAATACAGTCGATTTACGGCTCGACCTTATCCTCTCCAGTACAAAAATAGATGTCGCTTCATCCCGGGTCATCTTCAATGATGGTAATAAACCTGTCGTATCGGACCATTTCGGAGTGGAAGTAGAGTTAGGAGAAAGCAACTGATCGTATATCGGTTGCTTTTTTTTTGCGTTCAGAGAAGGCTCATGGAAAGTTATCGACCATTCTACATCTATCGACAAACTCCGCAACCACTCCCTCCCCCCCACGTTTAACAAATCACCATCAGTGGTAAAAAATCACCATACACTAAAAGGAGGTTCAATTATGGGACATAAACTCGCAGGGCAGGCAGCTGCCGACATCATGGAACAATGGAAGATCAAGCATGTATTCGGTCTTCCCGGTGATTCCATCAATCACTTTGTCGACGTATTGCGAAGTGAAAAAGAGGAAATTGAGTTCATCCAGGTCAGACATGAGGAAGTCGGGGCACTTGCCGCCTCGTCGTATGCGAAACTCACGGGAAACATCGGGGTATGTTTATCCATTGGCGGACCCGGGGCCATCCACCTGTTAAATGGACTGTATGACGCGAAGGCCGACGGGGCACCCGTATTGGTTTTGGCCGGACAGGTCGCGACGGAAGAGCTTGGAATGGACTCCTTCCAGGAAGTTCATCTGGACCGGGTATTTGCTGACGTTTCCGTATACTGTGAACGGGTATCGTCACCTGAATCACTTCCCGATCTCATGAATCAGGCAATCAGGACCGCTTATGCCAAAAAAGGGGTGTCCGTTCTGATCATCCCGGACGATATCCCCGGGCAAAAAATCAAGGACTCCATCAAAGATACGTCCAGTATCCCGGCTGCGACCATCGCCGCTCCCCTTGAACAAGATATGAAAACCGGAATGGAATATGTACATAAAGCGCAGCGTCCGGTCATTCTTGCAGGAACGGGATCCAGGCATGCCGCCCGTGAACTTGAGGCCTTCGCCGAAAAAATCGCGGCTCCGGTCATCTTTACGCTTCCGGCCAAAGGAATATTCCCTGACAAGCATCCCCATAATCTCGGACAGCTCGGTCAAATCGGGACGAAACCTGCATACGAAGCCATGGAGGAAGCAGATCTTCTCATTATGATCGGTACGTCGTTCCCTTACCGTGACTTCCTTCCCGATGATACGCCTGCCGTTCAGATCGATGCGGATCCGGCACAAATCGGAAAAAGATATCCCGTTACCGTCGGGATCGTCGGAGATTCGAACCTTGTGTTGAAACAATGGAATCAACAGCTTCCCGTCAAAGAGGACCGATCCTTTTTGGAAGAATGCCAGAATAATATGAAAAACTGGTGGAAGCATGTTGAAAAAGACGAAGTTGAAGCGACGATGCCCATGAAGGCTCCCCAGGTCATTGCTGCGCTCCAGAAGATTGCAGACGACGATGCGATCCTGTCCGTCGATGTCGGCAATGTGACCGTCTGGACCGCCAGACACTTCAAGATGACCAATCAGAGAATGATTATTTCCAGCTGGATGGCGACCATGGGTTGCGGACTTCCAGGGGCGATTGCAAGCGGCCTGGCAGAGCCTGAGCGCCAGTCGATCGCCGTATGCGGAGACGGCGGGTTCACCATGGTGATGCATGATTTCGTCACGGCGGTCAAATACAAACTGCCGATCATCGTCGTCGTCATGAACAACAGTAAAATCGGCATGATCAAGTATGAACAGGAATCCATCGGCCACCTGGAATATGAAACAGATCTTCAGGACATTGATTTCGCCCAGTTCGCCAAAGCATGTGGAGGGGAAGGATATCGTGTCATCAAACATGAGGATCTTCAGCCTGCCTTTGAAATGGCAGCGAAATCCAATAAACCGGTCATCATCGATTGTGTCATCGAAGATCAGCCACCGCTACCCGGTAAGATCAACTTCGAACAGGCGGCCGGTTATTCAAAGCATGTTATGAAGAAGTTCTTCAAGAAGCATGAAGCCGAGATGCCACCGTTACGCAAAGCCATGAAACGACTATTTTAACAAAAGAGTGAGCCTGTAAAAGGGCTCCTTTTCCCTATTGGAGGAATGAATATGAACAGCATATCCATCATTCAGTGGATTCTCCTTATCATCATCGTACTCGCACTGCTTATCCCAGCTGGCCTTATTCTTTATTTATGGATGACCGATGAAAAACAAAAGGAGCATGCGGTATTGAGGAACTTTCCGGTTCTCGGAAAAATGAGGTACATCCTCGAGAAGATCGGTCCTGAACTGAGACAATACCTCTTTCATAATGACAACGAAGGAAAACCCTTCTCGAGACTTGAATACACGAATACCGTCATGGCGGGTAAATACAAATCCCGGATGCTCGGCTTTGGATCCGAGCGGGACTTCGAAAAGGAAGGCTACTACATACGAAACACCCTTTTCCCAGTCCAACGGGACGAACTCCGCATCGATAACTCACAAAAAGTCAAAACCAAAATCTACAAACTTGATAAAGACAATCTTCTCAGCCGGAGGGAACACCGCGAAGAATCTGAAGCAGACCCCTTTCTCCTGAAAGACGAAGATGCCCAGGTCATCGGTGAACATACGTGCAGGCATCCTTTTACAGTGAAAGGACTCGTCGGTCAATCCGCCATGAGCTACGGCTCCCTCGGTGAGCAGGCCATCACGGCTCTTTCAACCGGGTTGAACCTTGCTTCCGGGGCATGGATGAACACAGGTGAAGGCGGGTTGTCCAAGCATCACCTGAAAGGCGGAGTCGACATCATCTGTCAGATCGGCCCGGGCTTATTCGGCGTCAGAACGAAGGAAGGTGAATTTTCATGGGAAGAATTCAAGAAAAAGAGTGAACTCAAAGAAGTGAAGGCCTTCGAATTGAAACTTGCCCAAGGTGCCAAGACCCGCGGCGGCCACGTTGACGGAAAAAAAGTGACACAGGAAATCGCCAACATCCGTAACGTGGAGCCTTGGAAATCCATCGACAGCCCGAACCGGTTCAAGGAATTCAGCAACAATGAACAGATGCTGGATTTCATTGATCAACTCCGGGAAGTCGGCGGCAAACCCGTCGGAATCAAACTGGTCGTCGGGAACACGGATGATATCGAAAGCCTCGCTTCCTATATGGCCACGTCAGGGAAACATCCCGACTTCATCACGGTGGACGGAGGAGAAGGAGGAACAGGCGCATCGTATCAGGAACTGGCGGCTTCTGCCGGGGTCCCGATCAAATCCGCCCTTCCCTTCCTTCACGACACCCTGGTGAAACACGGCGTCCGGGATAAAGTGAAGATCTTCGCTTCCGGAAAATTGTTAACACCCGACAAGATTGCCTTTGCACTCGCCCTCGGTGCAGACTTTGTCAACATCGCCCGTGGACTGATGTTCTCCGTTGGCTGCATCCAAGCTCAAGTATGCCACACGAACAACTGTCCCGTCGGCGTTGCCACCACCGACAAGAAGCTGCAGCGGGCACTGATCGTCGAAGAAAAATCATTTCGCGTCTGCAACTACATCATCTCCCTCCGCGAAGGCCTGTACAACCTGGCCGCTGCCGCAGGGATCGATACACCGACAAAATTCGGCCGTGAGCACATCGTATTCCGGGATGAAGACGGACGATTGCATCCGATCAAGCCGGAAAAGGCACTGTCATAATGGAAAGAAGCAGCCGATGTCGGCTGCTTCTTTTTAGGAGGTGAAGGGATTGGATATCGCCCGGCCTTCATTTTCAGTCAAAATCCTCCCCCCTTCCAGACCAAGCGCTCAGTTAACTGACCACCCTCCCTCCTTAAAAACAAATGAAACCTCCCTGCCCCCTCATCCGTATATACACTATAAACAGAATCACAACCTTGAAAGGGGAACACTATGGGAAACATCTTACTATTTTCATTGATTGTCGGATTGGTCATGGCCTTATTGCTCGTACCGATGGCCGTCATGAAAAAACAAAATAAAAAAGAAGGATATCCATCCTTCCCGGCACTATTTGGAGCCACCTTACTCATCACGACCGTTGTGGTATTCCTGTTCTATTATCTATCGAATCTCGATCAGAACTTCACGAGCATATGGATCCTCCTGATCATTGCATCAGGATTCGGGGCAGCCTTTGCCACGGGGAAAGAAAGGATGGTAAAAGGGCTTCTGTTCCTGGCGAGCATCTTCGTCGGTGCTTACTTCCTGACTGCGTTCGTCTTCAATGCCGATGAGAAATTCGAATCGGCGAAAATGGACGTCAAAACAGAGATCCAGGCTTTTGATGAAAAGGAGACGCCGGCAAGCGTCCCTCCTCAATTCGCCCGTAATAAAATGAAGAAATCATTCGGTCAGGTTCCGAATACAAGTTATTATGAACTCGGTAACCTCCAGATCCAGAAAGTGGATGGTGAGTATGTCTATATCGCCCCTGTTGAATTCTCCGGTTTCTTCAAATGGTTCAAAGGGGACGCGACTCCAGGGTACTTCAAGCTGAGTGCCACGGATTCAAACGCCAACCCTAAATTCATCAAAGAAGAAATGGTATACACACCTTCTTCTTACTTTAATAAAAAAGTGGAGCGACATATCCGTTTGAATTATCCAAAGGAAATCTTCAACGGGGACGTTCAGCTTGAGATCGATGATGATGGTAAACCGTTCTATATCCAGACGTACGGAAACTTTATCTCTGCCCGTAACGGTTTCGATGTAAAAGGAATCGTCATGGTCGACCCGCAAACAGGTAAAACGAAGTCATATGCCATCAAAGATGTACCGGCGTTCATCGACGGCGCAGTTTCACCTGAAACGGTCAGCCTTCAGAACAGCTATTTCGGTAACTATGTGAAAGGGTTCTGGAACAGCCGCTTTGGTAAATCGGATGTAAAACTTCCTTCCGATGAAGGAACGGAAGCGAACGTAAGCCCGATTTTTGACGAAAATGGTGACATGTACTACTTCACCGATTTCACATCACCTAAAGAAGGCGTCGATTCCATGCTTGGATACTCCCTGACGAACTCAAGAACGGGAGAAGCGACGTTCTACACAGGAAATCTGGAAGAATCGTACATGGATTCACAAGGTGCCCTGCAGATCATCCAGAAGAAATTCATCGAGAAGAAATGGGACGGCGAAATGCCTGTGCTCTATAACTTCTACGGTGAAGCAAGCTGGCTGACTCCGGTCCTCGATGCGAATGGTTTCTTACAGAACTATTTCATCGTATCGGCAGCCAATCCGGAAATCTCAGCTTATGCGAACACGCCGAACCAGGCATTGAAAGCTTATAAAACCGCCCTGCAACGCGGTGGCGGAAGCGTCGACGGCAGCTCGAAAGCCGAGGAGAAGCAAGCAAACGGTACGGTCGTCCGGTTCTACAAAGAAAAATCCGGTGACTACACCGTCGTTTCCTTCCTCCTCGACAATGGGAAGAACTATATCGTTTCTTCCGAAAACAACTTACTTGCGATCTACTTGAAGGAAAATGATAAGGTAAACGTCACGTATATGGATACAGGAGAAGCATTCCTCCCTGTAAAAGACATGACGATCGAAGGATTACAGCAATAAGGAAAAGGCCGGAATCATCAACTGATTCCGGCCTTTTCTCTATTCACCCGCATTCACATAATACACCAGATTATCCGTCCACTCCCCAAACTCATAAATGAACCCTTTTCGTGTACATTCATACTCCATGCCCACTGCTTCCGCAAGGCGGATCGAAGGCGTATTATCCAGATTGATATGGGCTTCGATCCGGTGAAAGTTCAATTTCACAAATGCGAGCTGAAGGGCTGCCTTCATCGCTTCCTTCCCGTAACCACGGTTCCAATAGCGATTATGTATCGTGTAGCCGGCCCTGCCCCAGTTAAAGTTGTACCGCATGAGCGTCGAGAAATCGATCGTCCCGATATTCGCTCCATTTTCTTTCAGGAAGATCCCGAGGATATACACCTGATCACTCTCGATCATTTCGTCATGCTTCTCAAGCATCTCCCTGAACCAGAACTCCGTGCACTCACTCATATCCTGATAGCCGACATCATATTTATGCTGTGACGGGAGCCTGTTCAGATGTTCCCTCAACCAGTTTTCATAATCCTCATTCACGAAGGGCCTGATCACCAATCGCGGTGTTTCGATCGTTAAGTCCTTATGCTTCATCCTCTGCGCCCTCCTTTTTATGTATTACGTTAATAGTACCAACCACCTAAGTAGAATGGTAGTTCTTTTTCATAAAAACGGAAGGCGCCTCTCTACGGAGAAACGCCTTCATCATTATTTCTCATTATTCCACTCTTCCTCTAATTCCTTCTCGATTTCCTCATCGGACAAATACTCCTCATCAAGCTGCTGCACATGCTCGGTGATCCGGTTGAGCTTGGAATGCACGATCCATAGGCTGATTACCACGAATACCATAAAGAAAATGACGATGAGTCCCACATCCATATTAAATGACGCCTCCTTTACCTATATTTATTAAGTAAACATAGAAAAAAGAAGACTTTAGTCAGAAAAAGTCCGGAAAGGTCCGAAAGTCCCCGGTCAGGTGAAACTCAATACGCCTTCGCCCAATACACCAAGTGTTTCGCATCCTTTTCACAGCATACGCATGTATCGGACACCTGCTCCTGTTCAAACGGCATGCATCGTGATGTGGCACTCGTTTCTTCCTTTATCTTATCTTCACAGGCACGATCCCCGCACCACATCGCTTTGATGAAACCGCCTTTTTCATTCACCGTCGTTTTGAACTCTTCAAACGTTTTGGTGATCGTTGTTTTTTCTTCACGGTGTTCCCTCGCTCTTTCCAATAGATTGCGTTGAATGTCTTCGAGGAGCACTGCCACTTTCCCTTCCAGCTCTTCCATCGTGACCGTGATTTTTTCCCCTGTATCACGTCTCGCCAAAATCACCTGCCCGTTCTCGATGTCCCGTGGACCGACTTCCAGGCGGAGTGGGATCCCCTTCATTTCATATTCATTGAATTTCCAGCCCGGCTTTTTGTCACTTGCGTCTATTCCGACGCGGGCAACACCTGCAAGCTGTGTCTTCAGGTTATAGGCAAAATCAAGGACGCCTTCTTTATGCTGGGCGATCGGCACGATCATCAGCTGGGTCGGAGCAATCCGTGGTGGTACCACTAGTCCCCGGTCGTCCCCGTGCACCATGATCATGGCCCCGATGATGCGGGTAGTGAGTCCCCATGATGTTTGCTGGACATATTGGAGCTTGCCGTCACGGTCTGTGAACTGGATGCCGAATGATTTCGCAAATCCGTCTCCCAGATGGTGGGACGTCCCCGATTGCAACGCTTTCCCGTCATGCATCAAACTCTCGATCGTATACGTATATTTCGCACCTGCAAATTTCTCTTTCTCCGTTTTCTGACCTTTGATAACAGGAATCGCCAGAATCTCTTCACAAAGCTCTGCGTACACTTCGAGCATCTTAACCGTTTCGTCATGAGCATCCTGATCAGTCTCGTGACACGTATGCCCTTCTTGCCAAAGGAACTCAAGCGTTCGCAGGAACGGGCGCGTCGTCTTTTCCCAGCGGACGACATTTGCCCACTGGTTATAGAGCTTCGGCAGATCCCGGTAAGAATGGATGATATTTTTATAATGCTCACCGAATAACACCTCGGACGTCGGACGCACGCATAGCCGTTCCGCTAACTCCTCATCACCGCCATGGGTCACCCACGCTACTTCAGGAGCGAATCCTTCGATGTGATCCTTCTCTTTTTGCAGCAGGCTTTCAGGGATAAAAAGGGGCATATACACATTTTCATGCCCGGTTTCCTTAATTTTCCCATCAAGGGCATCCTTGATGTTTTCCCAGATTGCGTATCCGTAAGGTCTGATAATCATCGAACCCCGGACACTGGAATAGTCAATCAGCTCCGCCTTCGTCACGACATCGGTATACCACTGGGCAAAATCTTCATCCATGCCCGTAACATCTTTTACAAATTCTTTAGCCATTTTGAGAGCACCTCATTTTTTAATTGGATTAGTTTTAACGGCGAATCCCCCGACGGAAACAAAAAAAGCCCTGCTTCTCATCAAGGACCATTTCTGGCGGTACCACCCTGATTCAAAGCAAAGCTTTACACTCATTCCATGATAACGGTTTCGGACCGCTGATATCTTCATTCGATACAGAACTTAGAGGCAGGTTCAAAGGTTCATCCATGGGAGCTTCTCACCAAACCGCTCCCTCTCTGAAAAGACAAGGTCCCTTTACTGATCCTCTTCAATGTTTCAGTTATTTTAGATGATTATATAGAGATTCCGCGGGAGTGTCAATATCTGTTAGAGGGAATAAAACCGGTCCATTTCCCGTTCAAAGAAATCATTCCCGTTCCGATTGTCAAAATCCCCCGCAATTTCCTCCGCCACTTCACTCATCACATCCACGGAGAATCCCGGGCGGTGCCCCGCTTCCAGGAGCTTCCGGTGGAGGACGATTGCACTCATATAAAAATAGAACATCCCATACGGGTCTTTCCCGCTGTCGGCATACTCGATGTGGCGCTCCAATACTTTGATACCCCTAAGAGGTTCCGTTAAAGCCAGAAATCGGATATGCTCAGAAGCCTCAATGAGAAAATGGGGTTTATCGTAAATGAAAAAGTATCCCTCGGATTGGTAACGGCGGGCTTCCTCCACCCGGCCTTCCTCATAATAAGGAAGGAGCAGCTTGCTGTACGTCAGATGCGGAATTTCCCCGCAGCACACTTCTTTGGATAATAACAGCTTCTCGATGGGAGCCGCCTTCTCTTTTTCCCCGGTAAAATAGAAATACTCAAGCTGTGTCTGATATTCACAGGCTTCACAATCCGCCAGGGAATCCCGTTCTGAGGCGAGCCACTCATGATAATAGGCGTGAGCGTCCTCCACTTCGCCAGTCTTCAAAGCCCGCTTATGCTGATGCTGATAATAAGGGCGCAGACTGTATCCGTAGCGGTCATACGCTTCCTGGAAGTCATTGAAAAAAGCATCCAGGAGCTCCATTTCAATGCCCGGCATCTTCACCAAGTGCTCCGCCATCCATTTATAGATCCAGAGGAAGCTTTCCACCCAATCCTCCAAGTTCTCTTCATTATCTAAAAAGAACCCGTTGCACCATTCGAAGTGATCGAATAATTCCTCATACTCCCCAAGATAGTTGACGGTCCTCATGATTCCGAACCGACAGCAGAATTCCTTATAGAGATCCCCTTCTTTTTGGGCGATGAACAACAGATCCTCCAACCCATCCCATTTTTCAAAGCTCGCTTCTTCCCGGCTCATCAGCTCTTCCCATTTATCCCAATATTGATCCACCGTCATCTTCATCCGCGAACCTCCTTCATGAGTGCGTTTTTATTTATTATAACATTCTGAATTAAATTTTAACTGTTTTTTCCAAGAATTCTTCCTCAGCGCTCCCCATAAAACCAGGGTGATTCCGAGCATGACAACGGAACCTGCAGCGACGGCAGCCCGGACGGACACCCCTTCTGCTCCCAGTCCAATCAGAACCGTCAGTAAGATGACAAGGACCCCTTCAAGCAAACCATACAGACTCCCTACCCGCCCCATGATCTCAACGGGGATATGTTCTTGATAAAAAGTCTCGAACCCCGTAGTTGCAAAGGCCAGGGCAAAGGATAAAAGAGCGAATCCAATCGCAATACTCAAGAAGTCATGCGAAAATGCATACATGATATACCCAACGGAAACGATGACAGAGCCGACACCCATGAGGTGCATATGATGAAGCTTATGAGACAACGCCGCATTCAGGAGAGATCCCAGTACAAATCCTCCACCTGCAATGCTAACGAGATATCCGTAGGTGCTATTCGAGAGATGCAGCACCTCTTTTGAAAAAGCCGCTTCAAGGGAATCGATGGCGGCCGTCATCACGAGCATGCACGTGAACAATACGTACAGGACCATCACGTACGCGGCTCTCTTGCTGAAGCCCCAGACGACCCGCCAATCCTCCTTAATGATTTCCCACTCAAAGGTACTTGTTTCATTCGATGAATCCCCCTCAAGTTTCGGCAAAAACAGGGTGATCACCCCTGATAACAAAAGGGCAAGAGCATTCATATAAAGGGCAAAATCCGGTGTTCCCATCAGGAATAATACCCCGGCCACCCCGGGTCCGATCAGAAACGCTCCCGATCCGACCAGTCCCCGAAGAGCATTGAACCGCTGCCTGTTCCCCTTCGGAATCAAGGTCGTGATATAAGCCATCGACGCAGGATAAAAAACGGCACTCCCCATATTGATGAATAGCACCACAACATACATCCACCAATCCTTTGCAAGAAAAGGCAAAGCAGCAATCAATACCGCCCTGAAAAAGTCCAGGGCCGCCATCAGATTCCGCTTATTGACCCGGTCAATCACACTCCCGGCCCAACCGTTTGTGATTATCGCCCCAAGTGGCTTCAACACATATAGCATCGCCACCGCCACCGGTGACCCCCACTCATCCAATACAATCAAATTAAGGGCGATCAGATAAATCCAACCCCCGATACTCGAAATCCCGATACCCGATAAAAGCAACAAAGGATCCTTCCACTTTTTCATCCACTATTCCTCCCCGCGATTGGTATAAAACAAAAAAATCCCACCCCCAAGACGTTGGTCTTGGGGGCGAGATTATTAATCGCGGTGCCACCCCAGTTCACCAGCATGTCACCATACCGGCCTTTTCGGGTACGGCCGTTCGGCTTATACCCTAGCTCCGTAACGGGAGCTCCCGTCCCACCATCCCCGCTGCCGGTTCCGATGCGCTGCTCAGAGTCTTGGTTCAACATCGTCCTTCCTGCCCCTTTTCAGCTGCCGGAGCTCTCTTTAAAGAAGTCTTGATATCTACTCTTCTCTTCATGGCATTTTTTTGAAATTTTTATTATGTTAGCATGGTTGGGTTGGAAAGTAAATGAAAAATTACATAATCAGCTTCAAAAAAAGAGCACTCCACAAGAGTGCTCCTCTCCCCAATTAGCTACCCATCTTCCGGCGGGTATTGCTTGGCTTCTTCGTTTGCTGACTTTGCATGCGTTGGTTGGATGCAAGACCGCCCGTTGCCTGCTTGCCGCCTGCCTGTGCTTCTTTCTTCTTTGCAAGCTGCTGCTTCATCGCTTCCTGAAGGCTGATTTTTTTCTTTTCTGGCTGTATTTGTTGATCATTAGTATTCGACATAATGGGATCTCCTTTTTGAGACTACTAAATTTTTGAAACTATCACCATTATAATACA
Source organism: Bacillus sp. es.034 (assembly GCF_002563655.1). Lineage (GTDB taxonomy): Bacteria > Bacillota > Bacilli > Bacillales > Bacillaceae_B > Rossellomorea. The sequence continues at coordinate 262,767 of NZ_PDIY01000001.1, forward strand.
TCCTACCGGATAAAGACATCTGCCTGATAAATAAAATAGCCAACCCCGTGAAGGATTGGCGAAAAATATTTCTAGTGGTATCCATTCTGTCCGTTCGCAGAACCGGATGTTTTGTGCTTTGGCTTCGCATTCTGATTTTGCTTTGTACCGCCGTCTTTTTTCGTTTTCTTTGTCATGTTGAATCACTCCTAAAACATAGTTTGTGAATCCTTATTATTTTGTACCAAAAAAGAAAAGAGTTTCCCGGTAATAACCGGAAAACTCTCCATTTACGCTGCTGACTGAGGCACGTCTTCGTCGACCTGTATGACAGTACCATCCTTCAAGCGCTTTCTTAATGTGTAGATAAAGGCAAGGATTGACACAATTGTTATGACTGCCGCTCCCATATAGGCTGTGCCCATGGAAAGCCCGAATCCAATAGGAGCGTTCAGTATATACGTGAACGTCACCATTGTCATAAAGATGGCCGGTATCGTTGCGACCCAGTGCGGTTTCTTTTGCAGGGCCAGGTACATGGCGCCTACCCAAAGAGCAATCATCGCCGTCGATTGGTTTGCCCAAGAGAAATATCTCCATAAGAGATTGAAATCCATGCGTGTCAGTACGACTGAAATCGCGAAGAGTGGAACGGCAATCCAAAGGCGGCTGGACATTTTCACTTGTCCGACCTTGATGTAATCGGCAATGATCATACGCGCACTTCGGAATGATGTATCACCGGAAGTGATCGGAAGAACGATGACACCAAGGATGGCAAGCGTTCCACCAATGGAACCAAGCATCAGAACAGACACTTCGCTTACGACTGCTGCAGGTCCTCCGTCTTTCAAGATCGCATTCAGTTCACCAGGCTCGAACAGGCTCATCGCTGCCGCTGCCCAGATCATCGCAATGATCGCTTCTAAAATCATCATACCGTAGAAAATTTTGCGTCCGTTCTTCTCGTTTTGAGTCGTTCTTGAGATGATCGGAGATTGCGTTGCGTGGAAGCCTGAAAGCGCCCCACATGAAATCGTCAAGAATAATAAAGGAAAGATAGCGACAGAATCAGGGTGCATATTCGTCAGGGAAACCTCAGGAATATCCGCTCCCGTAATGACTAATCCCGCTCCAATACCTACCGCACTGATCAGAAGCAGTGCCCCGAACAGCGGATACACTTTACCAATGATCTTATCGATCGGAAGTAGAGTTGCGACAATATAGTAAATGAAGATCGCTGCAATGATCACACCAAGTGAAATCCATGCAGGAGTCATATTCGAAATCAAGGCTGCTGGCGCGGTAACAAACACCGTCCCTACCAATACAAGTAACAGAATCGAGAATGCGTTTACCACGTGCTTCATCGTTTTACCAAGAAAACGTCCTGCAAGCTCCGGTAAATGAGCCCCTCCGTTACGGATTGAAATCATCCCCGTCAGGTAATCGTGAACCGCTCCGGCAAAAATCGCCCCGAGTACGATCCAAAGGAAAGCGACCGGTCCGTATAAGGCTCCCATGATCGGTCCGAAAATAGGGCCGACACCCGCGATATTCAACAGCTGGATCATGGAGTTCTTACCTGTGTTCATCGGAACATAATCCACTCCATCCGCCTTTGCGTAAGCAGGGGTGGAACGAGTTTCATTCACTCCAAAAATCTTTTCAATTAATTTTCCATATGTGAAGTAACCAATAATTAAGACAACAATCGAGACCAGGAATGTGACCATGTATATGATCCCCTTTCGTTCAGTTATGAATACGCTTTCATTATAGCAAGCACATTCACACTTTCGTCACATTCTGTCCAAGATGTTGAAAATCAGTGCTGACATGCAAGAAGCAGGGATTGACGTGCTTTGGGAAATGGCCGGTGCCTGTACTGATTCGTAATTGGTGCCTGGTACAAAAATCAAAAAATGTACCTGGTACAAATCCCTCCGATTGTACCAGGTACACCCACACTACGCTCCAACTACAACTCCAACCGCTCCCGCAATTCCTTCACATAATTCCGGCTCACCGGAATCGCCTCATCGGCTCCATGAACCTTCAGCTGGTATACGCCGCTCCCCCATGGAATCAGCTCTTCTACAAAGGGCAGCTGAACGAGATAGCTTTTGTGGACCCGGAAGAAGGGATAGGTGCTGAGTTTTGCTTCCAATTCCTTGATTGGCAGCCTGCACGTATATTTCTTCTTTTTCGTACAGATGAATGTTTCCCGCTCTTCCCGGAAAATGTAGAGGATATCCTCCGGCCTGACGAATACAATCTTATCCTCATCATGCACGGCGAGTTTCCCCAGGGATGGATTTTCACGGGGTTCGACCTTTACTAAAGACTTCAGCCTTTCCATCGTTTGGGCAAGCTGATCCTCTTCGAAAGGCTTCAGCAGGTAATCGAAAGCCTCGACCCTGAACGCTTTAAGGGCATAGTCAGGGTACGCCGTGGCGAAGACGATTTCCGGCTTATGCTTCATGTTCTGAAGGGCCTCGGCGAGATCCACTCCGCTCATGCCGGGCATCTCGATATCCAGGAACAGGACGTCTGGCTCTTTCGTCAAAATGATTTCGAGGCCCTTCTCGGCTGAGCTTGCTTCCCCGACCACCTCTGCCCAGGAATAGTTGCCGAGGAGATGCTTCATTTCCTCACGGCTGTATGGTTCATCATCGATGATTGCGATTTTCATTCCTTTTCACTCCTTAACGTAAAGGCAACGGTGGTTCCGCTTTCCTTTGAAGATGAGATCTTCAGCCCTGCTTCTTTTCCCATCATCATTTCCAGGCGTTTGTTCACATTGTATAGACCGATCCCTGTGCCTGCCTCTGATTCCACGGGCTCCGATAATAGCTTACTCAGCCTGTCTTCAGTGATGCCACATCCATTATCCGTCACGCTGACGGTCACTTTCTCCCATTCGTTCCTTATGGAGATCGTCAACACAAACCCTTCTTCTACATTTTTCATCCCATGCTTGATCGCATTTTCCACCAGGGGCTGAAGGGTGATGGAAGGGACTTTCGCCTGTAAGGCATCTTCATCGATGTGATACTCGACCTTCAGCCGGTCAAAGAAACGTGCTTCTTCAATGGCCAGGTATGCTTTTACATGCTGCCCTTCTTCTTTGAGAGTGGACGTTGATTTCGTGCTCCCCGTCAGATTCTGGCGGACGAATTGGGAAAGGGAAATAAGCAGTGTCCTCGCCTTATCCGGATTAATCCGAGTCAATGACACAATGACATTAATTGTATTGAACAGAAAGTGGGGATTGATCTGGGCCTGCAGAGCCTTCACTTCCGACTCCTTCGCAAGCTCCTTATGGGTATCGATTTCCGCAAGTTCCAGCTGATGACTGAGCAGTGTCGCAATCCCCTTGGTTAATTCCATCAATATCGGTGAAATTTCCTTTTCAGAATAAAAATAGAATTTAAGGGTCCCGACAATGTCATCCCCTTTTAAAAGCGGGGCCATGATGGCCGCCCCTAAAGGACATCCGCTCCGGTCACACTGGATATCCTCCCGCCCCACCTTCATGAGCTCACCGGTTTCGATGACCCGTTTCGTTGCTTCCGTTTGTATCGGGCGCCCTTCATGGTGGTGATCAGAAGCAAGTCCTACATGAGCGAGGATGTGGGATGTATTCGTGATCGACACGGCCAGGGCATTGACATCTCTCATGAGGATTTCACATGTTGCCCGGGCTGACGATGCGTTCAACCCTTTTCGCATGTATTGCACCGTGCTGTCTGCCAGGCGTAGTGCTTTCTGGGACTGAGCAGCCCCCATCCGTTCCTCTTCTTGAAATACACTTTTAATGATAAGCAGGAAGATACCGGTCCCGACACCATTGGCGAGAATCATCGGCCAGCCGATATCAGACACGAGCAGGTAAGCATCGTCAAATGGCTTCGACAATAACAGGATGAGAAGCATCTGCGTCCCCTCTGCAATAAAGCCGACAAGGAACGCCTTTTGCGGAGAAACGAGCCTGTTTTTCTTTTCCCGCTTGCCGATCCAGCCTGCCAACAGACCAGCAAGCACCGTCGAGATCCCGCATGAGAAGGCTGTGAATCCGCCAAGGAAAAACCGGTGGACACCCGCTACCAGTCCGGCCCCGAGACCGATCCAGGGACCACCGAGGAGTCCTGCGACCACAACGCCGATTACCCGCGAGTTCGCAATCGCTTCATTCTGTTGAAGATGCCACTGCCATTTCGTATATTCTTCCTGAAAGGGATTCACGATCAATCCTGTATATGTACCAATGATTCCGAAGAAACCAAACAGCAGGATCAGGAGGAGCGTCTGGGATTTCTTCACATGGGTCCGTTTTTCAATCAGATGCCGAAAGAAGCTGATCCTCGTCATCACAAAGGCAATCGTCACGATGATGCCGAGCCGTTCTACCATTGCAGCAATTAACATATACCCCCCACCTCACTTTCTCTATCACATAAAAAAAGAAGACCCCTTAAACACGAATGTTTAATAGAATCTTCCCCTACTCCAACCTTTACTATGTCCAGGGAATGATTTCCCCTATTTTAACACGAATCTTTGTCTTTAATCGTCACAAGTGCATTGATTTCTCCACCGATCATGATGATGATTCCCGTTAAATAAAACCAGATCATGAGGACGATGATCCCACCGATGCTGCCATATGTCGCCGAATAGTTCCCAAAGCTCCCTACGTAATACGAAAAAGCCAGGGACGCGAGTACCCAACCAAGGGTCGCAAAGATCGCTCCAGGAAACGCACTTAAACATTTGATCCGTTTACTTGGAGCAAAAAAATACAATCCGACGAAAATGATAAAGAGAATGATGGGTGTGATGGCCCAGCGAATCCCGTTCCAAATCGTTAAAAATTGATCTGAAAATCCGAATTGAGAAAATAGGAAAAGACCAATCTGCTTACCGAATACCGGAAGCAGGAGTGCGATGACGAATACCAGGATCATGGCAAATGTCAATAGAATGGACATCAGGCGCGTGGCAATGAACGATCTTGATTCTTCGACATCATATGCCCGATTCAAGCTCTTCACAATGGCATTCATTCCGTTTGATGCCGACCAGATCGTGGCGATGATACTGACGGACAGTAAGCCTGAATTTCGGTTGGACATGACGTCCTGCAGTGTTTCCTCAATCATCGACATCGTTTCACCGGGTGCAAAATCCCTCACCAATCCGAGAATATCCCCCTGATCAACTGGCAGATATGGAAGGAGTGTGACGACAAAAATCAGCAGTGGGAAGAGCGATAAAAGAAAGTAATAGGCAATTTGCGCGGCAAGGCCAGTTACGTCATTCGCACTGATATTGGCGAAAAGACTTTTCGAAAATCCTTTCCATTCTCCTTTGACCGTCTCATCCGACATGCTTTCACCTCATTTCATTAATACCCCTTAAATGAAGAAGCAATCGGCTGGCTCTCTTCATCCTGAGCAGTTAGTTCATTCGATGGTTCTTGACCTGAAAATGTATCTTTATATGCTTCTGATGAGTCTTCAAACGTTTCTTTCGTCTCCTCGATGATCTCTTTCACCTGAGGGGTCATCCCTTTGATTTCATCTACCTTTTCACTGATGAAGTGAATGTCCCTCGAAACCTGATCCGCCGTCATGCGCAGTTTCTCATACACTTCCTTCGATGTTTGGAGCAAACTCTGAGGATTTTTTGAATAGGTGGAGATATACTGTCCACTGTTCTTTAAAGTGGAGCCCACTTCCTGACGTGTCGATCTGTCCAGCAGAGACAGAATCCCTCCTGCAACAGCACCAAGCATGACCCCTTTGTAAAACTTATTTCTTCCCATATGTATTACCCTCCTTCAAATGATTGTCTTTTTTATTCAGCAATCGGCTGCAGCCGGATTCCACTGGATCATATACTTTCTCGCGTATTAGCTTATCTACTCATTTCCCATTCCTTTATAGTGTAAAACATTCTCTGAAAAAAATCCTCTTCTATCCATGCCTTATTGACAGTATGAAGGATTCATGGAAAGATGAATGTACTACACTGCACGTCAGAAAGGACGATTCGGAGATGGATTTATCACAGAACACCGCAGAAAACATCGAATTCATGGTCACAGCGATTAAAGAAAAATTGAGAATGGTCAATGCAGGTGCCGTCAAGCCTGAAGATTTCAATGAAGAAATGTACGAAGATCTCCACGACCTATATGTCATGGTGAATCGCAAGGATCATTTCAGCCCGAGCGAAATGAACGCCATCATTGAAGAAATGGGTAACCTTAGAAGAAAAGCGTGAACATTCACTTAAAAAAGGGGACATTCCCACAAAGGTATAAAATACCTTGGGGAATGTCCCCTTTCATTTACTTGTCTTATTTAGAAAGAAGCGCCAGTGATTCACGGTTGAATGCCGGGATATCATCAGGTGTCCTGCTCGTTACAAGCTGATTGCCGCACACGACGACTTCTTTATCTTCGTATGTCACACCTGCATATTCCATATCGACTTTGATGGACTTGAAGCCCGTTGCTTTTCGTCCTTCCAGAGCTTTTGCCGTAATGAGTAATTGTGGTCCGTGGCAAATCGCGAATACCGGCTTTTTCTCATCCATGAAATGCTTGGTGAATTTCACGAAACGGTCATCTGCACGGAGCTGATCCGGAGAAAATCCGCCTGGTAATAATAAGGCATCAAAGTCTGCAGGATTGACGTCATCGATGCTTTCATCGATCTTCACCGTTGCATCTCCCTGTTTGCCTTTGACTGATTTTCCTTTTTCCTTCTCAATCGTCACTACCTCGTGGCCTGCTTCTTTAAACGCTTTTTCAGGATCTGTAAATTCTACGTCTTCAAACATGTCTGTAATTAATGTTGCGATCTTAGCCATAAAATATAACACTCCTATTATTGTTTGATTTCTTATCACACTTATACTTTACCCGGCACACATAATTTAAAACCCATCATTACCCATCGTGAATTGGGAGAAGATCGTATCCCTTTGTACTTCATACACTTCTTTCCCCACGATGTCGTTGATGATATGGATATTCCGGTCGACGGCCAATCCAAGATTCGTCGCCCCGGCCCCGTGGGAGTGCTCCAGATTCGTCACGGTGTAAAAATGATGATCGCGATCCGGTTTTTCTTTAAATTGAAGCTGATAGTTCCGGGAGACCTTGAATTTTTTGTCATCTTCCCACACGATTTTGTCTTCGAACTCCTCAAAAAACCATTGGGGTATATTCGGCTTGTATCCTGTCGCTAAAATCACTTTGTCGCTTTGATACATGAATTCGCGATCTTCCTGCCATTGGCGGCAGCTCAAGGCGTACCCATCCCGTTCATCCCGGATCTCATTCACTTCCGTCAGGGGCTGGATAGTCGTGCGGGTTGACTGGTCGCGGACGGAATGGTTGTAGAGAATGTTATAAATATTGTTGAGTGTGTCCGGATCGATCCCGTTCCTAAGCTGATCGAGGGTTTTCAGGGCTTCCATCCGCTTTTCATACGTCAATCCATGGAAATAGTCCACATAGTCAGGTGCGAAGAATTCCTGCCCGAGCTTTGACGATTCCAACTGCAGGATCCCTTCGGAACGGGTCAGCCATGTCAGCTGATACGAATGATTTTCCTGCTCCTTCAATAAATCGAAGCACACCTCGGCTGCACTTTGACCGGATCCCACAATCGTGATGGAGGCCCCTTCCAGCGTCGTTTTTTTATGAAACAGATACTTACTCGTGTGATGGACGTCTTCATCGGGCAGCCCTTCCATCCCTTCCAGAATAAGAGGCTTACTTCCCGTCCCCATCACAATATGCTTCGCATAATAAACCTCACGCTCATCTTCCAGCCGGTTATCGACCACCACTTTATAACAGTCGCCAACATCCGTTACCCCGATCACTTCACTGTGAAATTGACATGAGCTCAGCTGACCCGATACCCAGCGGGCATACTCATTGTATTCCTGCCGGGGCATTTCAAACTTTTGAAAAAAGAAAAATTTATATAAACGGTTATGGGTATGTAAATAATTCAAATAACTGTACCGGCTCTGTGGATTCGCAAACGTCACCAGGTCTGCGATGAACGGTACCTGCAGATCTGTCAGGTTGATCAGCATTCCCGGATGCCACTGAAACTCCGGGGTCTGATCGAAGAACTTCACCTTCAGATCGGTCCTTTCCTCCATGAGGGCAGCCAAACTCAAATTGTACGGACCGATCCCGATTCCGATACAGTCGAATATTTCATGTTTACTCACTCGGCTCTCCTCCACATTCATGATCTACTTTCTATTTTTACCCTAAAAGGACGAGTGACTACCCTGTTTCTTGAAAATAATTATGGTGAATGTGTGACCATGGGGGTTCAGCTGCTGATTTTCTTTAGGATTTTGACAGGTGAATCTCCGGCGTTATTCAGCTGCTGATTTTCAACCGATATTTAGCAGCTGAACTACAAAGCAGACCCCAAACAAAAACGGATCCTTCTCACAAGGATCCGTTTTTTCTTAAAGTCATCACGTACCATCCGCCTTCTTTCACGATCGGTTCGACGGACTCGACGTTGAAATTGGTTTTACCGGCCAGTGTCTCCATTTCCTTCTGTGAAGGGATCGGGTACAGGTTCTGGAAAGTCATGAAGAAGCTGTTGAAGGCACTGGAGAATTGTTTTCCATGCTTGGATTTCTGCATCGGTGTCAGGACAAAGAACAAGCCTTCGGACCCGAGCCACGTAGATGCTTTTTCAAAGAATTGCAGGCGTTCGGACGGGTCGATATAGTGAAAGAGATTATTGGCCATGATCATATCGAAGGGCTGTTCGGGCTCATATTCATGCAGGTCCCCACAGTGTATTTCGATATTTTCAAAGTCTTGAAGGGATTGTTCCGCTGCTTTGGCGACGGCTTCGTGGATCTCGATCCCCACCATTTTCTTGTCGGGATACCGCTCTTCTATCCTCTTCACATATCCTCCTTCGCCGCATCCCAAGTCCAGTATGGAGTCCACATTGTATTTTTTAATCGCTTTCTGCACCTTTGGAAAAGCGAATCGTTCGAGTAGAATCGACGTTTTCGCTACAGTGGAGCCGTGGACATCCGAATTGAAGTGCTGCTTCGTCTGATTCCGAAGTAGTTGAGGATACGATAACAGGGCCGGGATATGGAGCTCCATCATTTCTTTCAGCAGGATCCCTGATGAGTGGGGGTCTTTCTTGGATGTCGGCAGCTTCCATCTGTTTCTTGTCGTGACTTTCGCGTCCTCCACCCGTTTCAAATGCTTGATGCTGATTCCCACCTCCACCCATTGTTCTAGGAGATCCATTTCGATATTCTGAGAGAGAGCCACTTCCTGAATGGAAGCAGGCTTTGTAAAATGATCGAACAGGTCCATTTCATATCCCACATAGGCGTGCCAGCTGTATAGGAAAGGGACATTCTTTTTCATCCAGGTACGTGCACGCCACACCTTCACCATTTCTCCAATCATTGTAGTGCCTCCTTTCCTTTCCAGGGATAGTCCTGGTTTTCTGTAAATGTAGTCGTTGATTTTTCTTCTTCTGTTAATGAATCATGTCTGATCGGGAGCATCCCCCCCTGGATCATCCGGTCATAAAGGGTTTCCCTCCACATACCGAGGCCGGAAATGTTCAGCATCTGTTTGTAATGGGAAATCGAGTCCCTTTCCATCCTCTGCAGGCTTTTATTCCGGAGCCAGCCTACGGGACGATAAGGGTAGGAATAGACAAGGGCCGACAAGTGACTGAGATGCATTTGATGGGCGACCCTCTTTTTTCTTACCTTTGGATACCATTCCAAATTGGCTGGATCTAATTTCCCCTCTTTATACATGTCACATAATAGCTCCCCAAGGATGCTGCCATCCTGAATGGCCATATTCATCCCTTCACCCGCCATGGGATGGACCGTATGGACGGCGTCCCCGATAAGGGCAAAATGATCCTTCACATAGGTCTCAGCATGATATTTCAATGGGACCATGAGCTGGATTTTCTTCCAATCCTCTATCTGGTTCACATACCCGTCAAGATCCGGGCACATTTCGATATAGAGTTTATGAAACTCTGAAATCGGTTTTTTCCGCAGTGTTTTGTATTCACCTGCCGGAATGAGATAAACTGACCTCACTTCATTGTCCGGTAGTGGAAATAAGCCTAAAAATGATTGATATGTAGAAATGATGCGTCCTTTCACCATTTCCTTTGGTCGTGGGAATGTGACCGTGAGGAAATGATGATTGTACTTCTTCTCCTTCACATCCACTTCCATATAGTCACGGGTTACCGAGCTCCTTCCCTCTGCCCCGATAATGAAGTCACTATGAATCTCGGTTTCTGCCTTCGATTCCCGGTCCGCGACGGTCACCGTATGACCGTTTATCTTTTTACAGACCGTATTCGCCCGAAAATGGAAAGAGGGATACGCTTCCCCTTTTTTCCGCAGGATGTCCTTTAGCGTTTCATGATGGATCATGAGGGAGAATGGATACGGAGTCGGCAGGATGGAATAGCTCATGGTTGAATGGTCAGCCTTCGATTTGGCCCGTTTCAATTCAATCAGTTCCAAATCTGAAATGCTGTGTCCGTTTTGAAAGACATCGTCTATGACTCCCAGGGAATCAAATATTTCCAGGCTTTTCGGCTGGAGAAGCTCACCTTTGTAAACGGAACCCGGACCCGGCATCCGCTCTACGACGGTTACATCGATGTTACACTGAGCGAGTTTCAGCCCGAGTGTCAGCCCGCCGATGCCTCCACCGCTTATAAAGACGTTCGTCTTCATCTCTCTTCACCTCTTTCCATTCCTTTATCCTATTTCCTGGATGTTGAAACTTGCCGGTATGCTCCCGCCAAGAGGTGACAAGTTCCTTACAAGAAAACCTTCATGAAGAAATTTGTAGAAGACGCTATTTCCCGGGAAAATATCTGCGTTATAACTCACTCCTTACTAACGTCTTTTTCACTATTTGTCGGATTATTCCCCTTTGAAAAATCGACAATACCCGCGTAAACAAAAAAATCCACGACAAGATTCATCACTCGTCGTGGAGTACTTTCTATTGATCGTTGGCAATCGGCAGAAGGATTGTGACGGTGGTCCCTTCGCTGACGTTGCTTTGAATGGATAGTGAGCCGTGATGCTCCTTGATGATCTTTTGACAAATCATCAGTCCGAGCCCGGTTCCTTTTTCTTTCGTGCTGTAAAATGGTTCACCAAGATGCTTCATTCGCTCAGGAGGGATCCCGCTCCCGTTGTCCTGAATCGATATTTTCCCATGGCCATCCACCTTTTCCAGCTGAACATTGAGGAGTCCGCCTGAAGGCATGGCTTCCAGGGCATTTTTCATCACATTCAGGATGACTTGTTTCATTTGATGGGAATCACAGTAGATTTCGGCCTCTTCTACAGAGAACCTCACATCCACCCCCTGCTTCAGGCATTCCATCTTGATGAATTCAACGGAACTTGTGAGAAGGGTTGTCAGGGAGGTCAGGGAAAACTTGACGGCCCTTGGTTTAGCCAGTGCCAGAAACTCATTGGTAATGATTTCGATTCGGTCCAGTTCACCCTGGATGACACCAAGATAAAAGTCATCCTCGGCATTTTCCTTCATGAGCTGGAGGAATCCCTTCAAAGTCGTCAGTGGATTCCTGATTTCGTGAGCCACCCCTGCTGCAAGCTGACCGATCATCGCGAGCTGCTCTGACTTTTTCAGCAGGTCTTCGTTAAGCTTCTTCTCGGATAAGTCACGTATGATGGCAGAAATGCCGATCAAACGTCCTCCATCATTCAAGATCGGATTCATATTAAACGCAATCTCGACGGGTGAGCCGTCTTTGCGGTACCGGACGGTTTCATAGTCTTTGATCCGCTTCCCGGCCATCACCGTGGCCAGGTTTTGCTTGAACTGACCGACCTGATCGTCCTGATGGAGAAAGGTGATTTCCCTTCCTGTGATTTCATCCTTCGTCCACCCGAACATCGATTCAAACTGTTGATTCACTTTTAAGACCTTTCCTTCCGGATCCAGAAGGGCGATCCCGTCTCCTGCATGCTCGAAATAAGCTTCAAGCAGCTCTTTCGCTTCTTTCAGTTCTTCTTCCATCTGTAGCTTTTCCGTGATGTCCTGCCCAAATCCGTAAATCCCGATCACCTTATTCTTTACACGAATCGGGATGTTCGTGACGGCTACATGGCTTTTACCACCTTCTCCATTTTCGAAGGTGGTCACGAATCTTGACGCTTCTCCTTTAAGGGCGACTTCAAATTTCTTGATGGCCGTTTCCTTGCTGCCCTCTGCTATGAACTCACTGAAGTGGCTTCCGATCATATGGGGCGAAATGTGGTCCCACTGGGTTTTCACTGCTGGATTCACTTCTTGTATGATGCCGTTTGTATCGACCATATAGATATTGTCGGGACTGTATTTTACGATTGATTTATATTTCTGTTCGCTTTCAATCAGCTTTCTCTGGATATCCTTGATCAGGGAAATGTCTGATATGGACACAATGATTTCCACTACGGCATCTTTTTGAACTACCGGGACGATGGAAGCCAAATACTCCAATTCCTTGTATTCGTCTTCATACGTCAGCTCTTCTCCCGTTTCCCATATCCGCTTTAACTTTGGTTGGATCTTCCCCAAATGATGGGAATCGAACACTTCCTGAATCGTTTTCCCGATCACTTTCGAAGGAGTCAGGTTCAGCTTATTCAAAAGCTCCCCCGCTGCCATTTCAATGATAAAATCCTGATCGCTTTTCTTTATCTTGTACGTGATCGTCTTTTGAAGGCGGAGGGTATTTTCAAGTTCCACCTTTAAGGACATCAATTCGTTTTCATACTTTTTCTTTTCCGTGATGTCATGGAGGATGATCCCCACACTATCCACCGTTCCGTCACTCTTATAATTGGCTGGGGAAATGGTGATATTGCAGGTGATTTTCCGGTGCGTCCCCATATGGAAAGTAACTTCTTCCCCTGTCGTATTCAATCCTTTCAAGCCATTTTTCACAATGGAATGAAAGGACTGATTCTGCAGTGGGGACTGTCGACAGAGGGGTTCTCCCAAAATGGCATCAGAAATTTGAAAAAGCTCCTGGAAAGACTGATTCATTTCCATCACGTTTCCGTTTTTATCAATGATGCATACACATGTAGGCGTGTTGTGGATAAGGGCTTCATAAATCGCCGAATGGGAATGATTCACATCGTCGCGTGTAACGCTTGACTCCACAGGGATCATCATGACCAATTCTTTGGACTCATCAATCTGTTTTCGCTTGAATCCATAGTATTGATGATGCTGGCGAATGGAATAGTCGTCATCCTCCAGCATTTTTAGGAGAAGATTGTCTTCCTTGAGGGTGATCCCCCTCCATTCTTCATTTTGTTCTATAAAAGATGGTTGTGTCACATCGATTATTGCTGCCGGGACTGGAATTGAATCTACATTCAATGCATGGTTAGGGTGCATTTGAGCCATAGTACCTTCCTTTATCGTAACGTTATTACCCCCATTTTACCCTACATTTCCCAACATATAAACGACGAATATCCATTCACACGAAAAACCCGGGCACCACCTTTCTGCCCGGGTTACTTCTTATCATCTAATATTAAATTGCTTCGATGTGGACAAGTTCAGCGTACCGAACGGCAATTTCTGCCCCTATATGAGCATTATGCTTCACGAGGGCAATATTCGCCGTCAGGCTCCTGCCATCCGTCAGTTCCTTCACTTTCCCAAGCAGGAAGGGAGTGGCTTCCTTGCCTTTGACCCCTTCTGCATCCGCTTCTTTTAACGCTGTTTCAATGATATGATCCATCTCCTGCTCGTCCATGGCATCCGCTTCCGGAATCGGATTGGCCACGACCACTCCGCCTTTCAGACCAAGTTCCCATTTCGCTTTCAGAATGCCGGCAGTCTCCTCTGCTGTATCCACCTTATAATTCACGGAATAAGGGCTGGTTCTTGTATAAAACGTCGGCAGTGAGTCGGTTTTGTATCCTAAAACGGGTACTCCCTTTGTCTCCAGGTATTCGAGGGTCAGGCCGATATCCAATATGGACTTGGCCCCGGCACATACGACAGCCACATTCGATACGGCGAGTTCCTCAAGATCCGCCGAAATATCCATCGTCACTTCCGCATTCCTGTGCACTCCTCCAATCCCCCCCGTCACAAATACCGGAATATGGGCAAGCTCTGCACAAATCATTGTTGCCGCTACCGTCGTCGCCCCGTCTTTACCAGAGGCGAGGATATAAGGGATATCACGCCGGCTCGCCTTGATCACGTCTATTGCCTGCCCTAAATATTCAAGCTCCTCCTGTGATAATCCGATTTTAATCTTTCCATTCAAAATCGCGATCGTTGCCGGTACCGCGCCTTTTGATCGAATGATATCTTCAACTTCCCTTGCCGTCTTCACATTTTGAGGATATGGCATGCCGTGAGAGATGATCGTCGACTCCAATGCCACGATCGCCATGCCCTTCCTTTTCGCTTCTTTGACTTCCTCTGAGTATTCCACATATGAATTCATATTCACATCCATTTCCCCCTTAATAATAGAGACTGAATTCCTGTTGCAGTTTGCTTTCGTTAAGAGTCGGTGCCACCGTATGCCTCGACTGGAGGGTGATCGACGAACAAATGACACCGATCCTGCACGCCCCGTCCGTATCGGACCCCTTTAAATAACCAAATAATATGCCGGCTACGAGGGCATCACCCGCACCGGTCACATCCTGTACTTCAACCTTTGGAGGAATGATGGCCGTTGCTTCTTTGTATGTAGTGTAATAAATCAGCCCCTGATCCCCCCGGGTAATGACCACACGCTCAGCGCCTCTCAACGTCAGGTCCTTCGCCGCTTTAAAATAATCCCCCTCGGTTTCAATCGTCATATCCAGGTACATCTCTGCTTCGCCTTTATTGCAAATGAACCATGACACCCCCTCCAATGATGGAGGGAGTTTCTTCACCTTTGGAGCCGACACAGGGACCACCGCCAAGGGAACCCCTTCGGATTGACATCTCCGTATGATGTACTTCAACACATCTTCCGGAAAATTCGTATCGAGGAGCACCATTTCTGAAGAGGCAATCAAGCCCCAGCGCCTTTCTATAAAACCAATGTCAACGCTTTCATAAATGTTCATATCAGCCAGGGCAAATAACAGTTCACCCTTTTCGTCCAATACGGCAGAATAAGCTCCTGTGCTTTCATTTAAAAACCTCTGGGACCCGGACACATCAGCGAAGGTTTTCGTCTGCTCCATGAGCCAGCCGCCTTCTGTGTCTTCCCCCACGACGGTGATGAGATTGGTGGACTTCCCGAGTCTCCCAAGATTCTCGGCGACATTTCTCGCGACACCGCCACTTGTTTGTTCCGATCTTGCAGGATTGGACGTCTCCGGGATCATCTCATCCAGAAGCTGCATCTTCCGGTCGATATTGGCTCCCCCAATGCAGGTGATCCCATTCTTCTTTGGGATCACATATGCACGGCCTAAAATCTTCCCCTGCTTGACCAGATTGGAAATATAACCGGCTACGGCCGATCGCGAAATCCCACTTCGCTCGGATAATTCTTGCTGCGTCATAAACGGATTTTCTTCTATGAATGATAATAAAAGCTTTTCTTTCTCGTTCACTTTCTCCCACCCCTATAAAGAAAAGTAACTTTTGTTAATATTCTAAACTTTTGTTTTATTTTACACAAGTTGGAAGTTATCAAATAGAAAAAAAGACTTGCTCCTCCCACCGGAAAAACAAGTCTATCAGTTTAAGATATTTTCTTTTCTTTCACTTTGCCTGTGTCCTTCAAATAGTACTCTTCGGAAGTAAAGAACTCATTGGTGAGTCTTTTAACCTCCTTACTTAGTAGAAGGACCGCGATGATATTCGGAATCAAGATGGCCGCCAGAGCTAAATCAAGGAACTGCCAGATGACCTTGGCCGCTCCGACGGATCCAAGGACGATGGCAACGGTATAAACCACTTTGATTCCCTGAGCCGCCTTCCAGCCGAACAGGAATTCCGCCTGCTTGGCACCATAAAAGACAATGACGATGATCGTGGACAAGACGAAGAAAATCAAGGAAACCGTGACAAGGATCCCGCCAAACTCTCCGAAATAGTTCGTAAATGCCTCTGTTGTTAATGCTGAAGGATCGTCCAGAGCATTTTCTGCCGTCCACACCCCTGACGATAAGACAACAAAAGCCGTAGCTGTACAGACGATGATCGTATCAATCACGATCCCAACGATCGCCCAAAGGCCCTGTCGTACAGGGTGATCTGTCTGCGCTGCTGCATGGGCAATCGGAGCTGTTCCGAGCCCTACCTCATTGGAGTATAATCCCCGGGCAAATCCCCAGCGGATCGTCTCTGCGATGGCTACCCCGGCAAAGCCTCCCATTGCAGACATAGGTTGAAAGGCATGTGACAGAATCAAACTGAAAAATTCAGGTACTGCTTCAATATTCATAAACAAAATCACCAAGGCACTCCCTACATAAATCAGGGCCATGAACGGAACGAAGATCTCCGTCACCTTACCGATCCGTTTAATTCCGCCGAATACAATCAGCACGACGATAAGTGCAACGACAATACCCGTAATCAATCCATCTACCTTAAAGGTTTCTTCTACGGTGGAAGCTACGGCATTCCCTTGTACCATGACACTTGGGATCAGCTCGATCATAAGGGCAAAGGCGAACCAGACGCCAAGCCACCTCATGTTCAAACCTTTTGTCATATAGTACATGGGACCGCCGACAAATTCCCCTTTTTCATTCTTCTCACGATAGCGGACTGCAAGCACACTCTCCGAGAACTTAAGCGCCATCCCGATAAGGGCAATGACCCACATCCAGAAAACGGCCCCGGGACCACCAAACATGATCGCTGCCGGAACACCGACGATATTCGCCGCCCCGATTGTGGACGACAGTGCGGACGTCAGCGCCTGGAGAGGAGTGACGGTCCCTTCTCCCTTCGGCTTTTTAAACACACTTCCAATCGTTTGCTTAAAAATGTAAAGAGGATACCGAAATTGTATAAATTTCAATAATACTGTTAAGTACAAACCCGTTGCACCCAGGACGATGATCAATGGTGGACCCCATAACCACGCCGAAATTTTACCTATGATGTCGAAAAACGTATCCAATCGTGCTCCTCCTTTGATAGAGGCAATGGCTAACATTTGGAATGAAAAGTGGGGGAATGGTTGTTTCCTATGTATGTATAAACCCTATCATTTTATTAACACAAACCCCGAATCCTGAAAAATTAGCCACTACTTCTACATGCTTTTCCAGGCTTTTCCCTAAAATGGGACCTGTAAAACATTTTGAGGAGAATTCTTACTAAATGCGTGAAGAAGCTTCCTGTGAGATGGGATGTCATCACCATGAGAGATCAGTCATTCTATGAGTGACGCCCTTCGACATGATCTCTCCATTTCCCCGGAAATACGTCAAAAAACCTTCAGCGGATGATCCGCTGAAGGTTTTTTTATTCTGTCACCCTTGGTAATATCAATACTTCCACCCGGCGGTTCTGTCCTCGTCCCTCTGCTGTTCCATTGTCTGCGATCGGTTCGAATTCACCGAAGCCTTTCGCGCTGAACCATTGGGGATCAAGAACGGGATTGTCTAAAATGATTTTCATGAAATTGACCGCCCTCATGACGCTTAGCTCCCAGTTGGAGTCGAATTCCGCATTCCGGATGGGCACATTATCTGTATGTCCACTGATGATGATGTTCCGTGGCGGATTCATTTCCAGAAGGCCCGATAATTCTTCGGCAACATTCTGGTCACTGCCCTGGACCGTGGCAGACCCCGAGTCGAACAATACATTGTCCCGAATCGTGAGGAGGAGCCCTTCATCCGTCAGCTTGGTGACGAATTGAAGCTCCAGATTATTCGTTTTAATGTATTCGTTTATTTTTTTCTGGATTTCCTTCAGCTCTTCCTGATCCTTTATAAAGGCCTGCTTCTCTAGCTCAGCTTTACTTAATTCCTTTTCTTTTTCTTTATCGATCCCGGCTGAGGCAGCAGCCTGCTTCTGTTCTTGATCGCTTGACTGCTGAGGCGCGACAGGGCTTGGATACTCCATCATTCCCGTGCCCCCGGTGAAGATTTCACTGAATACCTGAGAGAGCTCCTTGAACTTCTGGGCGTCCACCGAGCTTGATGCGTACAAGACGATAAACAGCGCCAGCAACAGTGTGAGTAAGTCAGCATACGGAATGAGCCAGGATTCATCCATATGTTCGTCGTCATGTTTCTTCTTACGCCGCCTCATCCTCATCCCCCTTTAGTAACAAGATCCGTTCACTTGCCGGTAAATAGGATGCAAGCTTCTGTTCGATCACCCGGGGAGATTCTCCCTCGATGATGGAAAGAATGCCTTCCACCATCATCATTTTCATTTGAACTTCACGCTTGGATTTCCGTTTCAGCTTGTTGGCAAAGGGATGCCACAAAACATAACCCGTGAAGATACCAAGCAATGTCGCGACGAAGGCCGCAGAGATCGCATAGCCGAGCTCATCGGTATTATCCATGTGGCTGAGGGCTGCGATCAACCCAATGACGGCCCCGAGGACCCCGAGTGTCGGCGCATACGTCCCTGCCTGTGTGAAGATGAGGGCTCCTGCACTGTGACGCTCTTCCATGGCATCGATTTCTTCATGAAGCACATCCCTTATGTAATCGGCACTCTGTCCATCCACTGCCAATGAAAGTCCGTCCCTGAGGAATGGATCATCCACTTCCTGGGTTTTGGCCTCCAGTGCAAGCAGCCCTTCTTTCCGCGCAAGATCCGCCACTTGTGAGAAGAATTGGATCGTTTCTTTCGGGTCCTGCAATTTTTGTTCTTTAAACAGTATGCCGAAGAGCTTCGGTACTTTTTTGATTTCATGTGTCGGGAATGCAATGGTCACTGCGGCCACCGTCCCCAGTAAAATAATCAAAATGGCTGCAGGGTTCAATAAGGCAACCGGACTTACTCCTTTGAACACCATCCCTACTCCCACCGCTATCAATCCTAAAATGACTCCTATTAAAGACGTCTTATCCATCTGATCGCTCCACCTTACTCATCGTAGTCTACTACTAATATCGGATGAAGCCGCTGATTATTGAGTGATAGTTTTATTCATAATTTTGTAAAAATTACTATAAAACGTTATGAAGAATCAGTCTGCATTTGTCGATATATGGAATATACGGGATTTTATTAAAAGGAGAGAAACGTCATGACCCCCAAGCAATTGAAAGAAATCGATAGTAAAAGAAAGAACCTTCTGCTTCTGATCACATACGGAATCAGCCTTGCAGCCGCGCTCTCGTATTCGATCATCCATAAGTCGGGAACGATTACCGTCACGATATTTTCCCTGCAGATCGCTTTTCTTGCAGGATACTTCGTCGTGCTGCAATTGATAGTAAAGAAACCGCATTCCTTTGTTTATTTCAGCATCCCGACTGTGTATGCCTTGATGGGAATCTGGCTTTTCCTTGAAGGATCCAATCCACCGGACTTGGTCATCCTTTTATTTCTGGCTGTGATCAGTGCCATTCACTTTAATCCTGTCATCTTTGGAATCGGCTTCACATCCGGTCTCATCCTACTCGTCATGAACGGGGTGCTTGCGCCAAAGGGAGATCCGATTTACGCTGAACTATTTGTCCCTGCTTTACTGAGCTATGTATTGCTGGGCATCGTCCTTTGGGTCGTCATCCACTTAAACCGCACACAATTCAAACAGCTTCAGGAATTCATTCATCGGACGGAAAGTGAAAGTAAAGAAAAAGAAAACCAGCGAAACTTTTTACAAAAAGAACTGGCGACCATCTCAGGAAGCATCCAACAAATCCACGAACAGATCCAGACCCATCTCGTCTCCCATGATGAAATGAAAACGGCAGTGAATGAAATCTCAGCGGGAAGTGTCACCCAAAGCGATCAAATCAATAACATCGCCCTGGTCACAGAAACGACAATGGGAAAAATGGAAGAAGTCGCAATGCTGTCAGATGATCTTACCGCCCACTCCACCGACGCGAATGCGATTGCCGTGTCAGGAAGCGAACGGGTCATGGATCTTCAGGAAAACATGATCGAATTGAAAAACATCATTGAAGGCCTTCACCAGACCTTTAAAGAGCTCACAAGCAAAATTGAAGAAACCAACAGCTTTATCGGAAGCATCCAGGACATTACGGACCAAACCAATCTCCTCGCTTTGAATGCATCTATCGAGGCGGCACGGGCAGGAGAAGCAGGGCGCGGCTTCAGCATCGTCGCCGATGAAATAAGAAAATTGGCCGAAATCACGAGGAATACGGCGACACGCATCAACGACAATCTCGCATCCGTCAATGCGGTGAACTCGTCTGCTGTTGAGATCATGAATCTAAGCTCTGAAAAACTTAATGAAAATGTGGGCGCTACCGGTGAGGTCACGGCGTATTTCACCTCATTGCGAGAGAAGCTTGAAGCCCTGTCAAATGAATTCCAGCGCCTCACCATCACCGCTTCTGACGTCAGGGGGCAGACCGAAGAAGCCGAGCTCTCAACGAAGGAACTGGCGGCTGTCATCCAACAGACTTCTGCCGGCCTGGAGGAAATCAGCGCCACTATTGAAACCCTTCACGGTGACAACCGGACGATTGCTCAATATGTTCAAGATACTGCCACAAGTGCAGCCCGGATTCAGAACAGTGTCAACGCATAATCTGTGGTAAACTAAGAACAGAAGCTTTAAAGGATGTGGCACTGTTGAAAAAACGATTCACCATGATCATTCCCATCATGATACTCGTAGCCATTGCATGTTATTGGATGCTCGGCAAATATTATGCCGAGATCGAAATGGTTTCAAAATTCATGCTGATCATCGGAGGCACCCTCCTATCCGGCGTGATTTCCTTCTTCCTATTTAAAGAAGACGGGGAACCGAAATAAAGAAAACACCACTTTCCGTAATGAAAGTGGTGTTTTCTTTATTTCAGCAGCTTGTCTTCCAGCTTATGCTCATAATTTTTGAACAAGGAACTATTCGTTTTAATTCTCTTCTTCGAAAGCATGCTGTTGTATTTCAGCATTTTCTCATTGAGACTCTGCTTTAATTCCCGTTCTTCCTCTTCATTCTCACAGACTCTGAGCAAGTCTTCGATCCTCATCATTTCTTTTTTTACATTCATTTCATCGGTGGTGAATCCTGCGTTCTTCATGATCCGATGGGCCATTTTCAGTCCTTCGGGAACCCCTTTGTCATCGTCAAGGTTAAGCGGTTTCCCATAGCCGGGAAGATTCTCGAACTCCCCATCCTCGTATGCCTTCTTAATTCTTTGCTCCGACACAATGGTTGAAAAATCCAACACTATCACCCCTTAGGAATGGATGGATTCTAAAGCAGCCACCCGTTACTACCAGTATATCCAATCGGACGGGTTGCTGCACATGGGAGATGCGTCTATTTTCTGACAATTCACTTTCACATATTTTTAGTTCCCCTGGAAAAACTACCTGTATCTCGAAGGAAAAGGAGTGGCTCATATGGCACGAGGTAAATCATTCGAATCAAAGAAAAAGGGACATCCGGGGAACTTCCCTCAAAATAGTACATCCGCTAAACATTCTGAGGATGCCGTCGGCGATGAAGAATTGATCGTGACACAAGAAGCGTTTAAAAACCGTGAAGATAACGATGAACACCGTTACTAAAGTCGAAAAACGCTAGGAATCCTAGCGTTTTTCTGTTTTCCTTCATCAAAATATCGGCAGCCTTTATTTTCAAAACCGCGATTTTATTTTCAAATCGTTAAACCGTCACACTTTCCTGCTTATTTAAATCCATTGCCGGACCGAAGAATTCGAAACAAACCTTTGATACGCCCATTTCCTTCAAGGTGCCGATGACGGCTTTCATAAATGGTGCAGGGCCACACACATAGCATTCGGTTCCAGCGTCTACATACTGCTTCAGGATCTCTTTATTTACATATCCAGTGAAGTGGGATGGAGATTCTTCCCGTGGATTTTCATAAACAAAGCACGCTTCCCCGTTCTCAAGTTCCGCCATGAGCTTTTCGACGTCCCCTTTAAAGGCATGCACGCCTTCATGTCTGCTCGCATGGATAAATGCTGTCTTTCGTTCCGGTGTGGATCTGGCCACTTGTTCGAGCATGCTCATCATAGGTGTGATCCCAACGCCTCCGCTTATAAACGCAACAGGCGAATCGCCGTCCTCTAAGTAGAAATCCCCGGCAGGTGCGCTGACTTCAATCTCGCTTCCTGCGACTGCTTGATCATGTAAGAAGTTGGACACCTTCCCTTGTGGATCGCACTCTGCTTCTCTTTTAACAGAAATTCTGAACTGCTCGTCCATTGGTGCGCTTGATAAACTGTACTGACGGATATGGGTGAATTCTTCTCCAGGGATCCTCACTCTGACGGATAAATATTGACCCGGCATGTAGGTTGGGACACTGCCGCCTTCTTTCGGTTGAAGATAAAAAGAGGTGATGACGTCACTTTCCACTACTTTTTTTGTAATGATGAACGGTTTAAAGTCTCTGTAGCCGGCATTCTTGTTTTCCGTTTCTTTATACATTTCTTCTTCCACATCGATGAATACTCCGGCGATGACACCGTATGCGTCTCCCCACGCTTCGATAATCTCATCTGTCGCTGCATCTCCCAGAACCTGTTTGATGGCTTGAAGCAGATGTTCGCCAACGATCGGATAATGCTCAGGCTTAACGCCTAAACTTCTATGCTTGTGAGCGATTTGCTTCACAACAGGGAGGATCATCTCCAGCTTATCGATATTCTGAGCGGCCGCATACACCGTATTGGCAAGCGCGGTTTGTTGTCTGCCTTTTTTCTGGTTGGCATGATTGAAAATATTTAGTAATTCCGGATGGTTGGTAAATAAATTTTTATAAAAAACAGATGTAATTTCCGTTCCTTTAACTTCTAATACAGGAGCAGTGGATTTCACGATTTCAATGGTTTTTTGAGATAGCATATCGTTCACCTCTAAAGATATATTTTTAATACATCTTTAACTTACTCCTGCTGATGGATTAAAACAATATACTAAATACATCTTTAACAAAACAGTCACATTTAGACACAAACTTACTTCCTTTTGTATAATAGGTGTAATGGAACGGAAAGGTGAGATACATGAGACTAACTTTATACACTGACTACTCACTGAGGGTCCTGATTTTCCTGGCTTCAAAACCGAAGGACGAACTCTCTAATATAAAAGAAATCGCTGATGCCTACAGCATCTCAAAAAATCACCTTATGAAAGTGACGTATGAACTCGGAAAGATGGGGAAGATTGAAACGATCCGTGGCAGAAACGGCGGGATCAGGCTTGCACAGTCCCCTGAAGAGATCAATATAGGCAAACTTGTCCGTGCGACGGAAGAGGATTTCCATCTTGTCGAATGCTTCGATGCCGAAAACAACTCATGCATCATCACACCGGTATGCGGTTTGAAGCATGTACTTGGCAAGGCATTGAACGCCTATCTCTCTGTTCTCGATGATTACACCCTGTCCGACCTTATCCAGAATCCCATGGACTACCGGTTCCTCTTTCAAGAGCAGAAACAGGATGAAACGTCGACTTAAGGATGCTTCCCACTGATTTTCGGTGGGGAGTTTTTTTGTTCAGCTGCTGAAAATAAGCCATTATTCAGTTGCTGAATATTCCTCCATAATCAACAGCTGAACCATTGACCGCCACATAAAGCCTGCCCACCAACCGGAACGGGCCTTACTTCTTACTCTCGCTATACTTGAAAGTCATCAATAGAAACAGGAAAAAGCTGAGTAACAAAGTACTTCCCCCGACAATATAAAAGACGGTCGTAAAGCCTGACGGCAGATTGAATGGATTTAAATTGTACATCCACATCCCGACTGTCAATCCGATCGAACCGATGATCGCCGTCCACACATGGGCAAATGCCAGTTTAGAAGATTTCGGTACCTGATAGGATCGATAATAGGAAGAGTAGGCAAATAAGCTCAACCAACCGACCACCAGGATATGGGCGTGGATCGGCTTGAATGCATACGATCCGGCGCCGGCCATATGAGACCCGAGAAATGCTCCGATAAACCCATAAATAGAAGACATTCGTAATAATAGGACATTCCAAGGCATGTCGTCTTCCCCCCTTTTTATAAACGCGCTTCCACCATTATAATATAGTTGTCCGGATAGAGGCTATGAATCTTGAGTCGATGCCATACAACGTTCAAATTTAGCCTGGATAAATACTTTCCCCTCCTTTAACATACGATACAAAGATAGGTGTAAACACTTGCAAACGGTGTGGGCCCTGATACAATAAGAATGTAATAGAACATTCTGAAAAAAGGAGAATACATATGACTAATTTCCAACAAAATTTAGAGAAATACGCAAGTCTTGCAGTCGAAGTCGGAGTGAATGTTCAAAAGGGTCAGACCCTCGTCATCAATACGTCCATCGACTCTGCAAAGTTCGTCCGATTAGTAGTAAAGAAAGCCTATGAAGTAGGCGCTAAACATGTATATGTAAACTGGAGCGATGACACCGTCAACCGCACGAAATATGACCTAGCACCGGATGAAGCATTCCAGGAGTTCCCTGAGTGGAAAGCACGTGAAGTCGAAACGCTTGCGGAAGGCGGAGCTGCCTTCATGAGCATCGTCTCTTCAAGTCCTGACCTGTTAAAAGGCGTCAATCCGGATCGTATCTCGAACTTCCAGAAGGTTGCCGGTAAAGCGATGTCCAAATACCGTCAGTTCATCCAATCTGACAAAGTCAGCTGGTGTGTGCTGGCCGCTCCTTCAAAAGACTGGGCTGCCAAAGTATTCCCGGATGCTTCTGAAGAAGAGCAAGTCGACCTGTTATGGGACGCAATCTTCAAAGCAGTCCGTGCCGACCAGGCGGACCCTGTCCAGGCATGGAAGGATCACGACGCAAACCTTCACGAAAAAGTCGAATACCTGAACGAAAAGAACTACCAGAAGCTTCATTACACAGCACCAGGGACGGACCTTACCATCGAACTTCCGAAAGGTCACCTGTGGGTAGGAGCCGGAAGCGTGAACGAAGAAGGTACGACTTTCATGGCGAACATGCCGACGGAAGAAGTATTCACGGTTCCACTTAAAACCGGTGTAAACGGTACGGTATCAAGCACGAAGCCGCTTAGCTACGGTGGTAACGTGATCGACAACTTCACGATCACATTCGAGAACGGTCGCATCGTGGACGTAAAGGCTGAAGAAGGCGAAGAAATCCTGAAGCGCCTTGTGGATACCGATGAAGGGTCTCATTATCTTGGGGAAATCGCCCTTGTTCCACATCAATCGCCGATCTCTCAATCGAACGTGTTATTCTACAACACATTATTCGATGAGAATGCATCTAATCACCTTGCCATCGGTAATGCTTATGCATTCTGTATCGAAGGCGGAAAGAAAATGAGCGAAGAAGAGCTTGAGAAAAACGGTTTGAACAACAGTATCACTCACGTTGACTTCATGATCGGTTCAGACAAAATGAACATCGATGGAGTCAAAGAAGACGGCTCGACTGAAGCAGTATTCCGCGATGGCGGTTGGGCGTTTTAATTTTCGTATGTAGTATGAACCCCTGGGAGGCGGCTTGGCTGTCTTTTTGGGGTTTTTGGGGTTTGATAAGGGGTAGGCTGATATGTGAACGTTTGATGAGCGCTCACTCGAATGGATACAATTGTAAAAATACTCAATAAAAGCAAGTTTCGACGCAATAACTTTGAAAATGACGCAATAAATTTTATTTTGACGCAATCACCATCAAAAATGACGCAATCCCTTCTTCCAGACTAAGTTTGCAGCATTCTATCCCCTTACCAAACGACCAAATATCCTTTTATTAAGGAAAACCGCACTCTTTCAGTCCAAGAGTACCATTACCCATGCTGTTTCGTTATTGCAATCGCTGCGATCGTCGCACCGGCTGCCTGGGCATAGCTTCCGAAAGTGGTGATCTGCAGCCCCAGTCCCCTCATTCCTTTTAAAATGAATGTCTCCCCCACTGCTTCAAGGGCTGCCCCCAGAGATTGAATCGTATTTCCAGCAGCGAGGAGATTGGAGTAGGCACGTGTACTCAATGTTGCCCCGTAAGCTTCGAGTCCTGCCCCGGCAGACTGGACGACATCCCCGAAAATATCCAGATTCAAACCAGCGAGCTCTTCCCATGAGAATTCAAGTTCAGCAGCCAATACATTCGTAACATTCCCCGATGCCTGGATCCAATCACCAACTATCCGATAGGTCTCTCCTATAGAGCCATCCGACAATTTTTCAGCACCGACAGCCTGAAGGGAATTCCCCACCGCTTCTAATCCATTTCCAATGGAGACCAGTCGAAACCCGACAGGCTCCTGATTCAACCGCTCTTCCTGAATGATCATGGTTTCACCGATGGCAGCAATCACTGTTCCGACAACCTGGGTCCACACCCCAGTAATGAGAATTAGTCTATCGCTCACCTCGGACCACCGTTCCTTTCTCCCTCAGTACTATTAAAGTATTCGAGAATACAGATATGGCATCCCCCCTCCCAAACGAGAGTAAATATTTTGTAAAATTCCAGTAAATCAGTCTTGTTTAATTTGTCCTGTCGAGCTATGATAATCTAGTTCATCTAGAGTTACATAGGGGAGGGATTCAGATGAGAATACGGGATTGGGACCGTAATTTAAAGGTCCGGCTGTTTGGGGAAGCAGCAATTAACATTACTTTCTGGATGTTCTTTCCGTTTTTGACGATCTATTTTACAGAGTCATTCGGAAAGCAGACGGCAGGATTATTATTGGTACTTTCACAGGTATTCGCTGTACTTGCGAATCTGATGGGAGGATACTGCGCGGATCGATTTGGACGTAAACGGATGATGGTCATTTCGGCGTTCGGACAAGGTTTTGCTTTTCTGATCTTTGGACTGGCCAGTTCGCCTTGGCTTGATTCTGCCATGATCGGGTTTATCTGTTTCAGTCTGGTCGGAGTATTCGGTTCCTTTTATTGGCCGGCAAGTCAGGCCATGGTTGCCGATGTGGTGGACGAGAAAGATCGGAGTCATGTGTTTGCCGTCTTTTACACCTCCATCAATATTGCCGTTGTCGTAGGGCCGATATTGGGGGGCATTTTCTACGTCCACTACCGCTTTCAATTATTGATCGCAGCCGCTCTTATTTGTATGTTTTTAGCCCTGCTGCTCTATAAAATGACGAGGGAAACGGCACCGGCTGATAAAAATAAGCTTCTTGTTACAGAGGGAAAAAAGAAAGCCTGGCACAGTGTGTTGTCGGATCAATTCAAAGACTATAGCGTGATTTTCAAAGATAAAACGTTTCTATTGTTTATTTTAGCGGGAGTCCTGGTCGGTCAAACGTTCATGCAGTTGGACCTCCTGATTCCTGTATATATTAAAGATGTCATGGATGAGGCCACTCTGTTCAGCTTCGGGGACTGGTCATTGACCCTCGTGAGTGAGCAGGTATTCGGACTGATTTTATCCGAAAATGGATTCCTTGTGGCACTTCTTACCGTGGTCATCACGCGGTGGATCACGAAATTCCGTGAACGAAATGTGTTCATTCTGTCATCCATTATCTATGCCGTTTCAATCTTCATGTTTGGTCAAACGAGTTCCGTATGGATGTTTGTGATCAGCATGGCGGTGTTCACGTTTGCAGAACTGATGACTGCCGGTATCCAGCAAAGCTTCGTATCGAAGCTTGCACCGGATCATATGCGCGGTCAGTATTTCGCCGCAGCCAGTCTGCGTTTCACGATTGCAAGGACGATTGCTCCACTATCCATCACCCTTTCTTTATATGCAGGGTATGATTGGACGTTCATCCTCCTTTCCATCCTGGCTCTTTTGAGTGCCGGACTCTTCTACATCATGTTCGAGCGTTTTGAGAAGGATGAATTGGAACTGAAGAAAGCTGTACATTAATAAAAAGGAATGGTCCGTGGTGGATCATTCCTTTTTGAATAGATACCGATTTGGTTTATCGAAGTTGACTACTGAAAAAATTTCAGAAAAGGATGAATTTGAAAAATTCCGTATACACCCTTTTTTCATCAAAAATGAGATGTTACAATGTACAACCGTAAGCAATCTTAACGTAGCTCATCTTAAGAGCTGGTCGGAGATTCCAATCAATACTACGCAAAGAAAGGATGTTGATTTCAATGCATATCGGAAGCAAAGGCTGGTACGTAGAAGAACTAAAAAAAGCGGGGGTACGCCGCTACGAAGAACGCAAAGTAGAATCCTACAAAAAACACGTTCTGGCAAACCTGCTGGAACGCACAAGATAAAATGAGAGGGACGGACCTCGATTCCTATGACCAGGTCATAGGAATGAAGGTCCGTCCCTTTTTTTATTTCAGCAATTTGGTTGAGTAGATTGGGTTCAGGTTTGGTTGAATGGTGTATTTTTTTGTCCGATTCAGTTTGTATGTTTTGTTTTTGAGTAAATAGTTTCTGTATTTTTGGTTCCAGCTTTTCAGCGACCAGACTATGAGTGCTGCTGTCAGGAGGAACAGTCCTCCGGTGGCAGGCCAGAAATAAGGTGAAATGACCGCTGACTCGTACGCAAGACCGATCGGTGAAAAGATGAAATACGTCTGTACGACCGAAGCCATCAGGACGATGGATAATGGAAGGCTGTATTTCCATGGCATCATGTCCACTTTCGGATTATAACGGTATTCGTACGGTTTCTTCATCGGTTTCCACCAGCCGATCACAAGCATCAGGGCCACTTCTGCTACAAAGAGAATCCCATAGATGTGAATGAAGTTGATATCGATGGTGTAGCCGAATAGATGTCCCGTCCCCCACACGAGCATATAATACGTGATGACATGAAGGATGATGACCGTTTTCGCAGCCACTGCCGGGATCCGCTTTGAAAATACACCGACAAGTAAAACCACGATGATCGGAATATTAAAGAATCCGGTGAATCGTCGGATCAAGTCCCATAATCCGTCCGTCGCATTGATCAGTAACGGGGATACACACATGGATACTACGGCCAAGAGCGCTCCGAACCATTTACTGATCGTGATCAATTTCTGATCGCTCACCTCGGGATTGAACTGAGGCTTGTAAATATCAAGGGCAAATAGCGTCGCTGCACTGTTCAGCAATGAATTAAAGGAGCTTAACACGGCTCCAAGCAACACAGCCAGGAAGAACCCTGTTAAATAAGATGGCAGTACGGCATTTATCAATGCCGGATATGCCAAGTCGACACTTTTCAAAGAGTCACCATACAGATGGAATGCAATGACTCCGGGAAGCATCATCATAAAGGGAACGAGTAGTTTATAGAAACCTGAAATGATGACACCCTTCTGTCCTTCCGCTAAGTTCTTCGCTCCAAGGGTACGCTGAATGACATACTGATTGGAAGCCCAATAGAATAAATTTGCAAAAAGCAGACCGGTAAAGATGGTTGAAAACGGGACGGAATCCGAAGCGGACCCGATGGAATTCAACTTCTCAGGGTTCTTTGTCGCAATTTCCTTCACTCCGGAAAGGATGTTCCCTTCCCCCAGAGCATAGAATCCTAGTATCGGGACGAGAATCCCAATGATCAGCAATCCTACACCATTCAACGTATCAGAGATGGCCACAGCCTTCAGTCCGCCGAAAATAGCATAGATACTGCCGATGATCCCGATGGTCCATACAATCAGCCAAATCGATTGAGTGTAGGAAATACCGAGCAGTTCGGGAACATCGAATAATTTCAAGACAGCAAGTGCCCCCGAATAGAGCATCGATGGAATTGTGACAAACACGTACCCAAGCATAAAGAGAATGGTTGTATATTGACGGACACCCTTGTCATAACGCTGATTCAGGAACTCAGGCAGTGTTGTGAAGCTCCTCCCCAAATATTTCGGAAGCAAATACAGGGCCATGATGATGATGGCGAATGCGGCGGTTACCTCCCACGCCATGTTCGACAGGTTCGCACGAAACGCCTGTCCATTCAGTCCGACCAGCTGTTCTGCCGATAAATTTGTTAGTAGCAGAGATCCGGCAATGAACGTTCCCGTAAGCCCCCTCCCTGCCAGAAAATAACCAGTGGAATCATTCAAAGATCCCTTCGTTTTTATGTATGAAACCCACGCAACCAATCCCATAAAAAATACACAGGATAAGATTGTAAAAAGCAAACCATTCTCAAACATCGATCCTCTTCCTTTCAAAATTATTACATGTGTTTGAGAAATTTCCCCCAAAATTATACTAGTAAACTATTATTTTTGGATTAATGTTAAAAATAGTTAAAATGAACCACCACGTTTTTCCATCGGATCTTTTGAAAAAACGGTTGTGGAGGGCTTTCACCCTGTGATAAAGTAAAGAACATATTTTAAAAATAACTTCATACGAATTCCTTATATATCCATGGTGATATGGACCATAAGTCTCTACCTGGCAGCCGTAAAGTGCCGGACTATAAGGAAAGTCTTTTCTATATACTGTCTATAAGTGTGTGGAGGCTTTCCCTATGTGTATTAGAGAATGTCCTCATGCACTTTTTTTATTTATTTTTTTGAGAAGTCTGACATCATACATCATCAACATGAGGATTCGATGGAGAAACTATTTGGAGGATTGGTATTGTGAGTTTAGTGTATGGCATCCTATCATTACTTGGTGTTTTATTTCTGGCGTGGCTTCTGAGCAGCAAACGCTCAGCCATCCAATGGCGGACGATCGTCATCGGCATCTGCCTTGAATTTCTGCTTGTTTTATTTGTATTGAAGGTTCCATTTGGGCAAACAGTCTTGAAGAAAGCCGCCCTCGGTGTCCAGAAGGTCATTGATTACAGCAATGAAGGAATTATGTTTGTGTTCGGGGGCTTTTTTGAAAAAGGGACGAACATTTCATTCGTGTTCGCCATCAATGTGTTAGGAGCCATCATCTTTATTTCAGCTTTAATCTCTGCTCTTTATTACTTACGGATCATCCCGTTTTTTGTGAAATATATCGGAATTGGACTTGGAAAAATCCTGGGTACGACAAAGGTGGAATCCTTTAATGCAATCGGGAACTCGTTTCTTGGATTGGCGGAAGCTCCCCTGTTGATCAAGCCTTACTTAGTGAAATTGACACGCTCCGAGCTTTTTGCCGTCATGGTCGGGGGAACGGCTTCAGCAAGCGGAGCCATCCTGATCGGATACTCGTTGATGGGGATCGATATGAAGTTCCTTCTTTTATCTGTATTCAGTGTTCCCATCGTATCCCTTGTCATCTCGAAGATCATCGAGCCGGAAACGGAAGAATCTCAAACAAATGGAGACATTTCATTAGGAAAGACCACTCATACGAATGTATTCGAAGCGATATCCGAAGGAGCCCTGAGCGGTACACAATTAGCAATTAATATCGGTGGACTTCTGATTGCGTTCATCGGGATCCTTGCCGCTGTAAATGGATTATTGGGACTCGTCGATACGAGTCTTTCAACAGTATTCGGTTACGTATTCTATCCATTGGCACTACTCGTCGGCATTCCGATGGATGAAGCATTCCGTGCAGCGTCCATCATCGGGACGAAGCTTTCTGTGAACGAATTTGTGGCATACAAAGAGCTTTCAGGAATGATGAGCGAGCTTTCACCCAAGACGGTTGCGATTCTTTCAGTCGCTCTTTGTAATTTCGCCAACCTGTCTTCCATCGGTCAGCTGATCGTCGGACTTGGTTCTTTAGAGCCGACTCAACGGCCGATGGTGTCCAAGCTAAGCTTGAAAGCCATCCTTGCAGGAACCTTGGCAAGCTTTATCACAGCCATCATCATTAGTATATTTCTATAACTTTTTGACATTTTTATGTTTCTCCCGACGCCATTTAGTGAATAGTATAAGGTAGTAATCTTTTTTCACATTGACAACGGAAGGTGAAACCATTGAGAGAAAAAAAGACCATGAAAGAAACGAAAACGAGTAAAACGACCCACGTTCTTCCACCTGATACGAACCATCATGGTACGCTGTTCGGTGGAAAACTGATGGCCTATATAGACGACGTGGCCTCCATTGCCGCTACCCGTCACGCCCGCAAACCCGTCGTAACGGCTTCCACGGATTCTGTCGACTTTCTTCAGCCCATCAAAGTAGGCGACGCTGTTACACTGGAAGCGATGGTCACTTATACCGGGCGCAGCTCCATGGAAATTTGTGTGAAGGTGACCTCTGAGGTCCTGTTGACAGGAGAAACCAATGTTGCCGCCATTTCCTTCTTGACGTTTGTAGCCCTGGAAGGAAATAAGCCGGCGATCATCCCTGAAGTCGTGCCGGAAACAGAAGAAGAGAAATGGCTGAATGAAACAGCCCAAAATCGTGCCGAGCACCGTAAAGCACGCAAAAAACATAGTGAAGAGCTTGCGGATTTTTTCCGTAAAGCGTATTAGTTGGAGGGAGATGCTTATTATAAGCATCTCTTTTTTTATTGTGGCAATCGCCAATAAATCCGTTTTCCCTTCCCTCAAACTCCATCCCACCGAGTCTTGTACGAGAACAACTCCAAAGCCTCCTACCGTAACCCTGTCGCAATTACACAAACCTCATTCCAGTTCATCCCCATATTTTTTACCCATCCCCCTTCAAAATAGGTCCGTCCCTCCGATAATACAGAGGTACGGACATGTTAAATGTCTTATTATCACCATATTTGGAGGTTACGGTTTGAAGAATATAATCAGTATGTTTGTTCTGATCATGCTTATTACAGCAGGGTGTTCTACGCCTATGACAGAAGAAACCAGCACAGAGAAACAGCATAGTATCGGGATCCTTCTCTCGGACACAGGTCTTGGGGACGGGTCATTTAATGATTCTGCTTTCAGGGGGCTTGAACGTGCCCGTGACGAATTAGGTATTCTATTCGATTATAGAGAAGCTCCGGACGGAAATTTTGAAGGTGCCCTTCAGGAACTGGTGGAACAGGATCATGAACTTGTGATTGGTCTTGGATTTTCGATTCAGGATGCCCTGGAAAAGGTGGCAGCTGAAAATCCCGATCAACAGTTCCTATTGATTGACGGTTTTTCAGAGATGGATAATATTACGTCGATTACGTTTAAAGAGCATGAAGGAAGCTTCCTTCTCGGCATGGTTGCCGCCATGAAATCCAAGACAGGAACGATCGGATTCATCAGCGGAGCCGATGTACCGGTCATCGCACGCTTTGAACAAGGCTATATACAGGGTGCAAAATATATCAATCCCACTATTAAAGTGTTAAAGGACAATGCCGATAATTTCGGTGACGCAGAACTCGGCAGGCAGATTGCAGAGAAACAAATGAAACAGGACGCGGACTTTATTTACCCGGCTGCCGGTTTTACAGGGGTCGGGGCCATCCAGGCTGCTCAAAAAGCAGGAAAATTGTCCGGCGGAGTCGATTCGGATCAATATTTCATTGCCGAAAAATCAGTTGTCACTTCCATGGTCAAAAAAGTCGACAGCGCTGTTTTTAATCTCACAAAAGAACTTATCAAGGACGGAAAAATCTCTCAGCATGCTTATGAACTCGGTCTTAAAGAAGACGGTGTCGGCCTCGCGCCGATCCGCGTCACCAGTCTGTCTCAGGAGGAAACAAAAACACTGGAAGAGGCTAAAAACAAAATCATCTCGGGAGATATTACGATCAACATGCCATAAATTCACCTAAGGAGCAAAGTCATGCCACTAAAAAAACGATTACTGATCTTGGGGCTGATCCCCCTTATCCTTTCGACCATCATCATCGGCTACATCGTATCGCAGCTGATTTCCCTGCAGAATTCTGCAAAGGAAGATGTGCAGGTGCTGCTTGAAACGGAAACATTACGAGGGGATCTCATCGTTACAAAACAAGCCCTATCGAACTACTCGGTCAATTCGACGGAAGAAAATAAACAAATGGTCGAAAGCTTATTGGAACAAACCACAGCTCAAACCACTGAGTTGAAGAAACTCATTTCTGTTAAGAATCAAACACGGACCCTGTCTTCCATCGAGACTAAATTCACCGAACTGAAGTCTGCTTCGGATTCCGCTCTCAGTGAAATGAACAAAGCAGAGATCAAACGGCAGTCGATACGTATTTCAGGCGTTCTGAACGATATGTATCTACTGAACAAACAAACCAATGATTGGTACCAAGGTTTATTAAAAGAAAACAAAAATGAAATTCAATTCATCGTCTGGGCTTCCATCATCGGTTTTATCGTGACGATCTTTCTCTCTCTTTTAGCATCGAACCTGCTTACAAAAAGAATCGTCAAGCCGTTGAACCGGATGGTAGAAAACGCTGAGAGAATGGCCGAAGGGGATTTAACGATCACCATCGACTCAGCGATGGAAAAGAACAGCAGATTCGAAGTCGATAAGCTGCAAACGGCGTTTCACCATATGGTCATAAATCTTCGGAGAACGGTCCAATCTGTTCATGACATCGGATCCAATGTAGAAAGATTCACTCAGGATGTCCGCTCTCAAATGTCGAATCTGACGGAAAGCAGCAACCAGGTGGCACTTTCCACCGAAGAGCTCGCCAAAGGAAGCCAGTCGATTTCTGAGGATATCCAGTCCACCGCTTCCCTTATGGCTGTGATGGGTGATGACTTTGCCCGGAATGTCGAACAGAGTGCAGAATCTTCCGATAGCAGCAAAGTTGCGATGACCTCGGTCGGAAACGGTCGAACTTCCTTAAATAAGCAGCAAGAATTTGCGGAGATGATTGCCGAATCTTCATCCTCGATCATGAATTCGGTTGAATCCTTCGCCCAATATACCGGGGAAATTGAGAATGCCGCCCAGGCGGTCAGGGAAATTGCCGATCAAACGAACCTCCTTGCGCTGAATGCAGCAATCGAAGCGGCCCGTGCTGGAGACGCCGGGAAAGGTTTCGCCGTTGTGGCCCAGGAAGTGCGGAAGCTTGCGGAAGACTCTTCCGTTGCAACAGAGCGGATCGGCAGCATGGTTGGGAACATCAAACAGGGCATTCAGTCCATCATGGATGCTTCCCATAAAGGGAAGACCCTTTCCACCCAGCAGGTTGATTCCATGAGTATGACGGAGCAGGCTTTTGAAGAGATCTCTGGAAATGTTTCTACTATATTCGATAATCTCGCCAAGCTCGAGAGGGGAATGATTGCTTCTTCCGAACGAACCAATCAGGTGATCGCCGCCGTTGAAAACATTTCAGCCATCACGGAAGAAACCGCCGCCGGTACAGAAGAAATCTCTTCCTCAACGGAAGAACAGCTTCGATACTTTGAACGTATGAATGAGCAAGTTGGCGAATTGAACAAGATGACGATAGACATGAAGAAAGAGTTGGAGCGGTTTACGCTTTAGAATAATGAGAGGGTGCCTTAGAGATTGGGCATTCTCTTTTTATTGAGCGGCAAGTGGACGTTTCGCTGATACAAAATGTCCCGGTGCCCTTCATAGACCACGATTCTTCCACATTCCGACAATAACCTCACACCATTCCCCTACGTCCACCCTCTCCGATCCTAAAATACTAGTTAAAATCACCCCTATGTTTATTACAGAACGTTTAAATTTTTTTAACGAACAAAAAGGGAAAGTCCGTCCCTCTATACACAACGGGGTATACAAAAAGGCTCTATAGAAACGTTTCATTTTTTGAGGGACGCTTTCATATCTGTCATAGTTTGTAACAATTTGTCGGTGGTAAATATCTCCACCTTCATAACCCCCGAAAATCTCCTATACTGTATAGAAGGTTATAGTGTGTAGAATTCTTATAGTTGGAGGAATACTGATGTTATCAAACTCTGAAATTGGGATCGATTTAGGAACAGCAAATATACTTGTTTATAGTAAAAATAAAGGAATTATACTTAATGAGCCATCTGTTGTGGCAATTGACACTGAAAACAAAACCGTATTGGCGGTTGGTACTGAAGCGAAAAGCATGATCGGGAAAACACCGGGAAAGATCGTGGCCGTACGCCCGCTTAAAGATGGTGTGATCGCCGACTTTGATGTGACGACTGAAATGTTGAAGCAAGTCATGAAAAAAGCGAGTAAAAAACTTGGATTTTCTATCCGCAAACCGACTGTTGTCGTATGTACGCCTTCTGGTGCTACAAGTGTTGAAAGAAGAGCGATTCAGGATGCTGTGAGAGGAAGCGGTGCGAAATCCGTTACCCTTATCGAAGAACCTGTAGCCGCTGCGATCGGGGCAGACTTACCGGTTGGAGAGCCTGTTGCCAACGTCATCGTGGACATCGGTGGTGGAACGACGGAAGTTGCAATCATCTCTTACGGTGGTGTGGTTTCTTGTAACACAATCCGTATCGGTGGAGATCAAATGGATGAAGATATCGTCCAGTACGTTCGTAAACGTTATAATCTTCTGATTGGTGAAAGAACGGCTGAAATGGTGAAAATCGAAGTAGGACAAGCTTTGATTGACCATGAGGAAAGAACGATGGATATCCGTGGACGTGATCTTGTCACTGGTCTTCCTAAAACAATCGAACTATCATCAAATGAAATTCAGGATGCATTGAAGGAATCCCTCCTTCACATCTTGGAAACGATCCGTGCGACGTTGGAAAATTGTCCTCCTGAACTGAGTGGTGATATTGTTGACCGCGGTGTGATTCTGACTGGTGGTGGAGCCCTATTGAACGGTCTTCAAGATTGGTTGAGCCAGGAAATCGTTGTACCGGTTCACTTAGCTCCCAACCCGCTTGAATCAGTGGCCATCGGAACAGGACGTTCCCTATCCGTTATTCACAAACTGCAAAAAGTAAAATAAGAAAGAAGCCATCCCCCATTCCTTTGGGGGATTTTTTTGTAGCCAAACAACCTCTCAATTTACCCCACTACCATTTTTTCAAACATTCGTGATCCAAGTCCTTACTACCCTCGTTAGCTTATTAAAATTGAGTTCCGCTCCGTTGTTTAGTATTCTTATTTTATATGTCAGATATAAGGAGCGTACTATGCCCAATGACCCACAGGATATAGAACTGTATCAACACGTTTTGGCAAAAGATCCGGCTGCACTGCGA
This sequence comes from Bacillus sp. es.034, assembly GCF_002563655.1. Taxonomy (GTDB): domain Bacteria; phylum Bacillota; class Bacilli; order Bacillales; family Bacillaceae_B; genus Rossellomorea. The sequence goes on from NZ_PDIY01000001.1 coordinate 299,944, forward strand.
CAGCTTTATCAGCGATATGAAAAATTAATTTACTCCTTCTCATATAAAATGACAGGA